>DASZPR010000522.1:0-11836 GCA_035550235.1 Verrucomicrobiia bacterium
CTGGCAGCGGCATTGGTGGTCGCAGCCACATCATTAATGCCGCCCGCAAACAGGACGTAATCGGGGTTGTTGCCGATGACGTCCGGAAAAAGCCGTGCCTGGAAGTTGGTGCGTCCCGGAGTTCCCGGATTCACATAGCCGGTCGAGCCGACCGCGCTGGCCCAAACGTCGAGATTCTGAAACAAGCTCATCAAACCGGCGCTCCAACCGGTCGAAGCCGAATCTTCGCTGAACGAATCGCCGACCACGATCATGCGAAGTTGTTTCGGCAACACGCCCGGCCACATGCCGCTGGTGGGTGAAAGGTAAATTCCACCGAATTGATAATTGGCACCGAGTTTGAGCGCAATTTGCCGCCGCGCGCGGGAACTGAATTGGACGGTGTAAAAATGGAAATTCCCATCCGGCGGAGTGTAGATGCGCGACCAGTCGTCCGCGCCGTCCACTTCAATCCCGGCGTAGGAGCCGCTGCCGCGCAAATAGAACACGAAGGAATCTCCATCGAGGCCGAAGACATACTCCGTGGGCATATCGGTGATCTCTCCCGTTGGATCCACTGCCTCCGCATATTCTCCGGCGAGGCGGATTGCCGAACGCAGCACCAGGCACCAGTTGGTCGAATGCCAGGCATCGTAAGGCGCATACAAACAACGGCGGATCAATCCAGCCACCGGCGCGGCGGTGTCGCTATTCGTAACGTAGTCGGTGACGGAAACGATGTCCGGACCGTAAGCAATGGCGCCTCGAATAGTAGGATTGGTGGTGGTCAGCGTACCTTGCAAATTGGTGGCGTTGAGATTTGAAAGCGCGCCGGCGTCTCCGACGAATTGGCCGGTGAAGCTGTTCGAGGGATTGCTGAATTGCACCACGCTGGTGAAAACAAGGTTTGTGTCCAACCGCGGGATGTTGGTTGAAAGCTGAGCGTCGGAAAGAGTTCCCACGATGCCGGCGCTGCTGACGTTCCGGGAGAAAAGCGCATAAGGCGCGGCGGTTATTTCCTGGCGCGGCGAGAGGATGACGAAATCGTCAGTCGCTCCATTCGTGCGCAGTCCGATTTCAAGCCAATAGCGATTGCCATCGAACGCGGGTCCAAAATCCAGAGTGGCGGTCAGGTTGCCGTTTGTCACCGTTACGGAAGTGTTCGTCTGCACGGAGCCGAGCAGAGCGCCATTGGTCGCGTCATTATAAAGGGCGAAAATGAAATCGAACGAACCGCTCAGGCTCGCACCATTGGTGTCCGAGAGATGTGCCTGGTAGGTAAACGCAGAAGTCTGAGCGATGGCCGATTCCACGGCAAAAATTCGCGAGGCCAGCAGCAGTAAAAGAGAGATTGTTCTGTGATTCATGACGAAACCCGTTCGGGGTTTTGCTCCCTTCAAATCTCCCTGGGAGAAGCGGCACGATTCGCCGGCACGAGGCCCGCCTCTTTCAACTTCTGCTCCAAAAATTCCGTAACGACGAGGTGGCCATAAGCGGAAAAGTGAGCATCGTAGGGTTCCAAAAAACATCGTGATGCTTCCGGCCCCAACTGCCGAAAATGCGGCAGGAGATCCCACACGTGGACTCCGGGGATCGCCTCCAGTTCCGAAAAGCGAGTCCAGTAATTCCGCGCCATTCGATACCGCACATAGCTGTCGTAAAAAATCGGCACGATCACGAGCGACCGGGCGCCGGCGGCGGTTTTGAATCTTTTGAGAATGGCCTCCATCAATTGCCATTCTTTTGTGCCGGCGCTTTTGTATTCGGGAAATGGTTCCCAGGGATTGGCTTGATAGAGAACTTTTTTTGCGAGGCCGATGCCCGGCAGGCCATTCAATTTATTTTTAATTTTTCGCGACGCCGTAAGTTCGGAATCGGTGCCGTTCAAAGTGGAGGGGTCGCCCTCAACTACCGCCTTACGCTCTTTCGATACCGGCACATTGAGCAGTTCGAGTTGGCCATTTTTCAATTCGAAACGCGGCTTGGGCGCCAGCACTTTCGCCAGCGTTTTGGGATCAATGGATACGCGGGCCTCGACCATGTTGCGGCGGATGTTTTGCAGGAACGGCATCACCACCACGGCGTCGTGCTCGTAGAGCGAGCCCACATTTTCGTAGATCAATAACTGCTGGTCGGTGCCGGTCCCTTCCAGCGCGAGGTTAAGAACTTCCAACCCGGGAACGCGCCGCTCCAGCAATTCGCTGAAGCGCTGGTCGTTGCTCGTGAATTGGCCGGCGGCCATCGAGTCGCCGCAAATAATTATCCGCTTCACGCCGGGCGGTTTTTGAAAGGCATATTCGCGGTCGCTGCGGATTCCCTGTGAGTTGGTGACCATGCGGTATCGCCCGCCGCCGGGCCGAGGGAGTTCCATCTTCACGTTGGGAATATAGGCGTAGCCGAAAGTGGGATGATGCTCCACGTACGGCTTGCTATCCAGCAGTGAATCCTTGATGGGAGTTGTGGCTACGACACTCATTCTTTGAAGTCGTTGGATGCTTACCAGAGCGTATAAACCTCGTCCGGAATTCCCTGCTCGCGCTCCGCCGCGGCGGAGAACTTCGCGCCGGGAACAGCGCGGGGCGGCGCATGCAGGCGCGCGACCGCGAGGAACAAGGGCGCCATCAATTTTCCCGTACCGGGTTTCGCAACGATTGTCCCCTCCTCATTGCGGGCCGGTCGCCCTTCGAGCTCCGACTCTTCGGAGAAATACGATGCGGCGGTGGGCCGTTTTCCGCGCACCAGCCAGTTGCTGGCGCCATTGGGTGGCCGGCGCAATTGCAACGGGTCCCGTCCGAGCATCCGGTTAAACAAACTCAGCGGAAGCATCAAAAAATAAAGGGCGATCAGTGACGCGTTCGTTAAAAAGCTCATGGGTATATCTGGTGTGGATCGTTTGAATTCCGATGCGTCCGTTTAATCCAATTGGAAAGACGCCTTGTAGGATTCCGGGTCGATGGCTTTCGCATTGGGTTGCTCGTGCTTGAGCAGGATGGTGTTCTCCAAAACCAACACGTCCAAATTGGTGTTCATGAAACAGCGATACGCTTCCTCCGGACGGCAAACGATGGGTTCGCCACGAATATTAAAACTCGTATTGATGATGACCGGACAACCGGTCTTTTCCTGGAACCGTTTCATGAGACGGTAATAAGTCCCATGCCGCTCTTCATCCACCGTCTGGATGCGCGCCGAATAATCGACGTGCGTGACCGCGGGGATGGTTGAACGGCAGACATTGACGCGCTTGCGCAGGTCGGGGTCGGTCATTTGGCGGCGTTGCTCGTCAGTCAACGGCAGGCGTTTGGTCTCCCGCACTGGCGCGACGATGAGCATGTAAGGCGACTCCTGCTCGAGATCGAAATATTCCTCCACATGCTCACGCAATACGCACGGGGCGAAGGGACGAAACGATTCCCGGAACTTGATTTTCAAATTCATGGTCGCCTGCATTTTCTCGGAGCGCGCATCACCGATAATGGAGCGCGCGCCCAATGCCCGCGGGCCGAACTCCATTCGCCCATGTGCCCAGCCGACGACTTTTTCTTCGGCCAACAAATCGGCGACGCGTTCAACGAGTTCTTCCTCGTCTTCGCAAGCGATATAGTTAGCGCCCGCCTTGTCCAGAAACGCGCGGATTTCTTCATCGGAAAATACGGGGCCTAACAGGGAACCGCGTTGGGCATCCAAGGCCTGGCCGACTTCGCGCGGTTGCGCCAGCACGTGATGCCAGATCAATTGCGCCACACCCAGCGCGCCACCGGCGTCGCCGGAAGCGGGTTGAATCCACATTTTTTCGAACGGCCCCTCGCGGAGAACTCTTCCGTTCCCGACACAATTGAGCGCCACGCCGCCCGCCATGACCAGGTTCTTCATTCCGGTCAGCTTGTGCAGATGCCGCGCGCAACGCAGCATCACTTCCTCGCAGACGGCTTGCACAGAAGCCGCCAGGTCCATCTCTCGCTGCGTCAGCATCGTTTCCGGTTTGCGTGGCGGGCCACCGAACAAGCGATGGAATTTCTCGCTCGTCATGGTCATGCCCTGGCAATAATTGAAATAGCTCATATCCATCCAAAACGAGCCGTCCTCATTCAGGCGTATCAAATTTTTCAGGATGATATCCTTGAACCGGGGTTCGCCGTAGGGAGCCAGGCCCATTACTTTATATTCGCCGGAATTGACGCGGAAACCGGTGTAATAAGTGATCGCGCTATAGAGCAATCCCAGCGAATGCGGAAAACGAATTTCATGCGTCAGCGTAATCTGATTGCCGCGTCCGTAACCGAGCGTCGTCGTGGAACGTTCGCCGACGCCATCGAGCGTGAGAATGGCGGCCTCGTCGAACGGCGATGGAAAAAAGGCGCTCGCAGCATGGGATTCGTGATGGTCGGCGAAGATATAGCGGCCGCGATATTCGCCATTGAAAGCGCGATCCATTTCGTTGGGCAAGTGCAGCTTTGATTTCAGCCACAGTGGCATGGATTTCAGGTAAGAGCTAAAACCCATCGGTGCGAAGGCGGCGTACGTTTCCAGCAACCGCTCAAATTTCGCGCGTGGTTTGTCGTAGAAACCGACGTAGTCCAATTCACCCGCCATGATTCCCGCTTCGCCCAGACAATAATTGATCGCATTGATGGGAAAATGGTGATCGTGTTTTTTTCGCGTGAACCGCTCTTCCTGCGCGGCCGCCACGATTTCGCCGTTCACGAGCAGAGCGGCGGCTGAGTCATGATAAAACGCGGAAACTCCCAGCACCTTCGTCCCGATGAACTTTTGTCTTTCGATGTGACCGTTATGGTTCAAATTCATAAAATGCTAGGCTGATTTGGATTGGCTGCGCGTGCCGGCGCTGAGCGCGAGGATGGGAAACCCAAACAAATATTTCCAATGGCCGAGCACCATGTTCCACCGGACCGTCTGCCGATAAAGCCACCACGCCTCGTCCCGCAACCCATGACGCACGCCTTCCACGGACGCCGGTTTGACATGCCGCGTGAGGATTTGCCAGCGCTCGTGGGCGCGCTGGTCGCGGCCGGGATATGCCCCCTTGTGTTCCTGCACCATCAGGTAATGCGCGCCTTGCACATTGCGCGCGGCATTTTTCATGACATTCGAAACGTGCTGGCGATACGCGAAGGTTTCGGGACCGGTGACTTGCACAAATCCCGGTGCGGTTCCCAATCGCAACGCGAGGTCGGCGTCTTCGCCATTGATCGGTTCGCTCGTGAATCCTTTGCCCGCGACAAATTGGTCGCGTCGAATCACAAATGAAGATGCGCCCCACCAGCGCCATTGATCGCCCGAGGCGAGATAATCCGGAAACGCGTTGACCGAGAGGGGCGCGGGTGAACTGGCAGGCAGTTCCGCACTTTCCCTAAAAACCTTCGGCTTTCCCGCGATAAACGCCGGCGAGTTGTGTGCTCGAATCACATCATCGTAAACATCCAGCGACCAAGGAAAGAGCAAGTCGTCGCTGTCGAGAAAAGCGAGATATTTTCCTTCCGCCCGCGCGGCGCCAAGATTCCTTGCCGCTCCCGGACCGCGGTTTCGCTGGCCAAAACATCGAATTTTTCCGGCAAACGCTCTCAAGGTTTCTTCCGTGCCGTCCGTCGAGCCATCGTCCACTACGATCACTTCAAAATCGCTGAATTTCTGTTTGAAAACAGATTCCAACGCCTCGCGCAAAAGCGCGGCGCGATTGTAAGTCGGAATGATGATGGAGAAGCGAATCACAAAATCTCCCAATCGGAACGGAGCAGATCTTTTGTATCCATTTGGACGGGGCCTCCGGGCGAAGCCCATTGGCGGGGAGCGATGACGCGCCGGCCCGGCGTCTGGTTCAGCCACGCGGCCCACCAACTAAACGTGCTGTTCGCGATAATATTGTGGTCGCACCGGCTCATCAGCACGAAGTCCTGCAGGTCCGTGTGGCCTTCGGCAAAAAATAAATTTTCGCCCCGGATGTTTTCGCGGCACCAGGTGATGTCCTTGCTGGAATCCGAAAAAACGAGGAACGCGGCGTCCTTTGGAAAGCGCGCCATGGCGGCGGAGATGTAATCCAGTCCCACCGGTTTACCATGCACAAGCTCCGGCTTGCGGAGCTTCTCCTGTGCGTGCGCCAAATCGCCGCGGCGCACGTGGAGAGCCACCAGCGGACGCGAGTCGGAGCGCATCGGCTTGAGATAATTCTCTGCGTAATCCACCAATTTCTGGTCGCGCACGTTAAACTCCTGGCGGATGATGCGCGCGATGTCGGCGAAATATTTCTCCGTCTGCCAGAAGCCTTCGAGGTAGCAATTGTCCGGCGTCCGCAAAACCGAAGAGTCAAAGGTGTAAGATCGTTCCCGCACATGACTTCTCGGATGATAAAAGTCCGGCTGATATTTGCGCACGAACCGGACTCCTCTCGCGACGAAGTCGGCGCGCGAGCAGCGGTAGGGATCGCGGAATTGGTCCGCCTCCTCGGGCGAAGCCCATTCGCATGCGACTTGAAAATGATTGAGCATCACCTTGCGCGTGAAGGCGGCCAAGCCGTTCGGTCGCGTTTCCGTGCCACTCTTGTACTCCTCGAGATCGAGTTTGAGCGTCGTCGCATGCGCCGTCGCGAGCCGCCGCCCGAGCGCATACTGGAACAATTGATTCCCCAATCCGCCTTTCAATCGCACAATGATCATAGGCTCCCGCAAAGGTCCTTTTTGACGAACAACGCATCGGATTGAAGCAACGGATGGCCGGGCACCGGCCCATGCCCGATGCTGGAAAGCCAGAATCCCCGCTGAGCCATGAAGGCGACGACTTCATGAAATAGACATTGAGATTCGTAGAACTCGCGAAAGCTGACTTCCGTCAAAACCGCTTTTGCGTTTTGCAAACACGCCTCCGCGCCTTTCAACACTTCCAATTCAAATCCCTGCACATCGAGTTTTAACAGGTCGGCGGGGGGCAAATTTTTTTTCGCGATCCAGGAATCCAATCGTTCCACACGCACGGTTTCATGACGGGTCTCCTGCAGGTTCCATTGTTTTTTCCCTTCATGGGAAAGCGGCAACAGGCTCGAAGCATCGGAAAAACTTGTGACCCGCAATTTCGCTTCGCCCGGCTCACTGCCAAGGCAAAGCCGATGCATGGTGACGCCGCTTAGTTTTGCCGTGGCCGATTGGAATTTTTCCAGATGGCCGGACAGAGGTTCAAAACCGTGAATGACGGCGTCGGGATAAACGGATTTGGCGAGTAGTGTCCACGTGCCGATGTTCGCGCCGATATCGTAAATTACTTTCGGCGACAATGGCCGCAGAAGCTCCAGCAGTTCCAGAGAATCAATGTGATCCTTTTTTAGTGCGGACGCGGGCGTCTTGCGAATTTTTCGCAAACGCAGCCGCTGCGTGGCCGATTGGCCCAATCGCTCCAGCAACAGGAGCGGATCGTAAAGTAATTGGGTGCGCATGGATCAGTTCGCTTTGCGACCGCCCTTGAGGCAGTTCTCGAAAACTTCCTGTGCCTGGGCCGCGTCGAAATATTTCCGGCCCACTTCCAACGCGGAGCGGCCGAGCCGCCATCTCAATTCCGAATCGTTGCGCAATTTTTCCACACTCGCGCGCAGGGCGTCTGCGCTCGCATCCGTCAGCACCATTGCGGCGGACGGTTCCGCATCCGCCCAACGCACTGCGGAACTTCCTTCCGGACCCCAAATCAAAATCGGCAGGCCGGCGGCGGTGTAATCCGTCAGCTTGCTGGGGAAATTGAGCGACATGGCGAGCGCGTCTTCGGGCGCGAAGGACATGGGCAGGAATAGCGTATCAATTCGCTCTCGAAATTGCCGCACCAAGTCAGGCGAGGGATGCATTCCGCCGGCGTGCACTGAAGGGAGATTCAATCCCATGCGTTCCAGCGACTCCGCGTTGTAGGGACCGTAAATGACAAGTTGACCGCCGATTCCCGCCAGCAGACCGGCGAGGCATTTTAATTGCCGGACGTAATCGCGCGTGAAGAGCGACCCAGCGAAACCCATGGTAAAAATGCCTTCAGAAATTCTGATTCGTTCCGGCGGCGTGTTGAAATCGGGCAATTCGCTCGAGCGAGCGGGATATAGCACCGTTCCCTCGATGCCATAACGCTGGCAATACGTGTTCTCCATATAAGGTGAAACACAAAACCGGGATTCGGAGGCGCGATAAATTTCACCAAACACTTTTTCAGCACGCGCCCGAAACGCGTTGGCAACCGGCACCAAAGTCGGCCAGTCATCGTGCACAATCAGGTGGAGAGGGAGCTGTTGCCGGCGCGCCAATTCAGCCGCAGCGAGCCACGAGAAATCGTGAGCCACAGCAAGCACCGCCGTGGCGTTAAATTCGCCGACCAATTCTTGCGCTGTCGAGACGTGTTCAGCCGCATTCAACATTTTCCACGCGGACACCCATCCATTGAACCGGGTTCGCCCCAGCCGCTTCGAGACCGCGTTGGAGGGCGTGTCCAAAATTTCATAACGCACTCCCTTCATCCGCCGGGACGGGTCTGAGGGATGATCGGCTGGTTCGATGATCAACAAACGCGACGCCGGGTATTGGCTAAGGAGACGATAGACCAGTGCCGAGCCGTGGCAGCCGCTTTCCACCGGCACGTCCGACAGATAGACGAGTCGCGGAAGCGGCGAGGTCTCACCCGGCGAGGCCGCCGCTTTTCTTAACTCCTCTGTTGCTTGAATGGTCATTGCAAAGCCAGCGCCGGCATCAGCAGGAAACTTTCGGTGAAAGCCATCGCCACGGAGAATTCGTTAGCACCATCGAGGCGGCAAAACCAATGGCGACCACAATCGCAATCGCCGCTCCATAAATCGGAAGGTGCGCGGCGGCAAAATAAGAAAGCGCGGCCAGAGCGCACAGCAACAGGGCCGTTCTGCCCAACGGCAAGCCGGTCATGAAATCGCGCTCATGGCGATAAATATACCAAAGGGCCGGCCACATGCAGACCAGGTGGCCGAGAATTGGCGAAGCCGCCAGGCCAGCCGCACCCCAACGTGGCACGAGGATGAATGCGAATGCGCCATACAGCACGGCCCAGGAAAGATTGCACGCGAAGCCAAACCACATTTTGTTCATGCTCGCCACGACCTGGCTCATCGGCACAAAAATTCCCAGCACGGCCAGTTCGAACATCAGCCATTGCACGACGCCCGGATGTCCCGCGTAGGAAGGACCGTACGGCAGCAAGGTGAGCGCCGGCACCGCTATTTGCACCAGCGCAAACGGGACAGTGATCAACATCGCCAGCAGAAAGGCCGAGCGCGCCGCCTTTTGGAAACCAAAAACATCCCGACTGGCGAAACGCTCCGTGAGCACCGGCAACAGCGGAGCCAGAAGCATGTTCAATATCATCTCCGGCACGATCTTGATGCGGGCGACGGCGTTGTACACACCCATTTGTGCGTAGCCGTCCCGTTGATTCACCAGCAGCGCGCTCGCCGCCCAAATCAGCGGGCCAGTCAATCCTCCGCCGAGCACCGATGGAAGACTGAACTGCCATAACACTCGCCACTCGCGGCCACAGTGTTGATAGGTGAGCGGCACACCCGCGCGCGCCGCTTCCTGGCGCAATGCGATGAAGTTCATGAGACAATTCAGCGCGAGGTTCACGTCCAGTGCCCAAACCGAGCCGGTGACTCCCGCCCACCAGGCACCCGCCAACGTGATGGGAAACGCCGCGAGACCGCTGATCAAATTGACGCGGGCGATGGTCTTGAACGCCTCGAAACCGGCGAGCGCGCCCGTCTGCGCACCGTTGATGCCGCCGAACAACAACAGCAATGCGCCCGCGCGAAGCAGGCTGCTCATCTCCGGCGCGGCAAGCGTCGTTCGCGCCAGATAAGGCGCGGCTATCACCACCGCGAGAGTCATGAGACCGCCGGTAATCCAGGAAACCAAACTTGATAACGCAATGATTCTTCCCGCGCGCGCGGGATCCTGCAGTTTGAATTCCGCCACGTGCTTGTTGGCAGTCAGCCCCATGCCAAAGCCGGCGAAGATGCCGAACATGCCGGTCGTATTCTGCACCATACCGAGCTGGCCGTAATCGTGTTTGCCGAGCAAACGCGCGACGAGAATTCCGGCCAGCAGTCCCAGCGCGCGGGAAATGAGCGATCCAATCACGGACCAGAACGCGCCGCGCGCCAGGCGATACGCCAGCGGCGACGCCTGGACTTTCGCCTTCAACCCTTGCAGAAAAGGAGGGCAAAAGGCGTCCAGATAGGTTTTCGCGGAAAGCATGTTGAGGTCGCGATGGCGCGAGTGAATTACGGCTGTAAAATTTTCAAATTCTGCGGAGCAGGCAACCGTTGCGAGTTGGTGCCCAATTTCCACGCGCCATCCTGCCATTGAAAAGATACCGTATTTCCGACGGGCATTGGTAATGGCTGCACGCCATTGGTACTCGAACGCAAAAAGCAGGGAAATTTGCCAGCGTTGTTGACGAGCATCGCCGCGCGGGACGGAATCTTTTCGGGATGCGGCTCCACGATGACAAACACGGTGTTGGTCGCGGAGGGATGAAGCTGCTGGCGCATCCCGTTCGCGTACGTGATGGAGTCGGGCGCGGGGGGATTATCATAAAGCGGGTACCACGGAAAGTCGTTCGAGGCGTCGTCCAAAAACCATTGTCCCAGAAGCTGCGCGCTGTGCAGGAAACCAGGCCGGCCGGCGGAAGCGTGATTGCCGGTGAAAACCACATTGGTGCTCCAGCCATATCCATCAGCAATACGGCCACAACCCGAAATCTGGTTCGAAGCAATCGTCGCGTCGAGCATGGGGTCCATAAGGCCGCCGGCCACGTTGAAAGGGACGCCGGTGCCTTGAAACGAATTGGCGCGAATGACGATGTTGCTGTTCGGTCCTGAGCCCTGATAAGCGTAATCGTCGGATCCGATGCCAATGGTCCCACCAAAAAAGTTGTTGCTCACGATCATCACGTTGCGCGCGGGACTAATCAACACGCCCACGCCCGAAGGCGCGAGGGTGTTGCCCGAAATCGTGTAAGGCGGAATTTCGTGATTCGTCAACGCCCCGACAAGCACGATGGCGTTATGCACGTTCGTGACGATGGAATTCTCGAACAACGAAGGCCCCGTCATGTAGCCGGTGTAAAACTCCATCGCCATGTCGAGGTTTGAAAATGTGCAACCGGTAATCCGATGAGTGAACGTGAAATTGAATCCGGATGCTTCACCGTCCAGGAACGCGCAGTTGGTCACTTCAATATAACCGTCCATCATCGAGGTCACGCTTTTGACCATCTCGCCCCGCCAATGGGTGAACGTGCAATTGACGAATTGTTTGAATGCATGAAGCGGAGGCGGACCGGCATCCACGACGGCATCATGAGTAATATCCCAGCCGGCGCCGTCGTTGGTTCGGGCGGGGCCGCCATTATAAAATGCCTGCCGGCCTTGCTGCACGCCGCCGTCGAAAGTGAGGTTTTCAAAAATCAACGGCGCGCTGCTGTTGGCCACCGGGCCGAGGCATTCGAACATCCAACCGCGATACACCGAACCGCCTTTGAGCATCCATGCGCCGCATCCCAGCAGCACCGTGGAGGTCGGATCGGTTCCCTGAAAATGAATCCCTCCACTTTGAACGACCACCGCCGCGGCTGCGCCCGGATCACTCACGCCATTCATCACAAAATTCGGGTTCAACATGCCGCCCGGAACCAGGAGATAACGGCCGGATGGAATCTGGATCACGGTGTTGGTGCCGGTGCAGGCATTCACGCAACTCTGGAAAGCACCGGCGTTTTGAGTGCCGCAGATAACCCGCACCTGAGTGGCCTTTATGCTCGGCGGCACGGATAGAGTGAGGCTAGTTCCTTTGTC
>DASZPR010000523.1:0-3434 GCA_035550235.1 Verrucomicrobiia bacterium
GGCAGACAACTAGAATTTACAGCAAAATGCCGACAATCAATCAATTGGTTCGCAAAGGGCGTAGCAAAATCCGCTACAAGTCCAAGTCTCCGGCCCTGCAAAACTCGCCGTTCCGGCGGGGCGTTTGCATTCAAGTGATGACCCGTACTCCCAAGAAGCCGAATTCGGCCATGCGCAAAGTTGCCAAGGTCCGTCTCACCAACGGCTACGAAGTCATCGCCTACATCCCTGATGAAGGCCATAACTTGCAGGAACACTCGATTGTGCTCGTGCGCGGTGGCCGCGTGAAAGACTTGCCCGGCGTGCGTTATCACATCGTGCGCGGAACCCTGGATGCCGCCGGCGTGGAAAAACGCCGCGTGAGCCGCTCCAAGTACGGCGTGAAGCGTCCGAAGGAAGCCAAAGCCGGCGCCGCTCCGAAAGCCTGATCCCAATTTAACCATTTAACTTATTTAACCGACTCATGTCCCGACGACGACAAGCGACGAGAAGGCCGATTCAGAGCGACGCGAAATTCAACAGCACGTTGGTTTCACGCCTCGTGAATACGGTGATGATTGGCGGCAAGAAAAGCACCGCCCAACGAATTGTTTACGGCGCGTTCGACCAGATCGCCGAAAAGAATCCCGCGAGCAACCCGCTCGAGATTTTGCAACGCGCGGTTGACAACGCCAAACCTCGCCTCGAAGTTAAGGCCCGCCGCGTGGGCGGTGCAACCTACCAGGTGCCGGTCGAAGTGGCGTCCGATCGCCAGTTCGCGCTCGCACTGCGCTGGTTGGTGGATTTTGCGGATGCGCGCAAAGGGCAGCCGATGAAGGAAGCCCTCGCCGCGGAAATTTTGGAAGCCTATCAGGGGCAGGGCAATGCCATCCGCAAACGCGATGAAGTGCACAAGATGGCGCAGGCGAACAAAGCCTTCGCGCACTTCCGCTGGTAGAAACGGGTGATTTTTCTACGCCCCGACTACGCTCGGGGCGTTTTTGTTATTAAGGTTTGATGTTTAAATGGGTCGGCCAGGCTAAAAGCGCAAAACAGGCGAAACCCATTTAACCGATTTAACCAGTTACTGATTTAACCAACAGATTTATGCAAGCAGCAGCTACGGACAAACCAGCCAATTCGCCCAATCGTCAATACACGATGGAGCGCACGCGCAACATCGGCATCGCCGCGCACATTGATGCCGGCAAAACGACGACTACCGAGCGTATTCTTTTTTATACCGGCCTCATCCATAAAATCGGTGACGTCGATGACGGCAACACCGTGACCGACTGGATGGAGCAGGAAAAGGAACGCGGCATCACCATTACCTCCGCCGCCGTCACCTGTTTCTGGACGCAGAAAACTGCCAAGCCGGGCGAAGATAAAATTTATAAGGCGTTCAACAACGTCCCGCACCGCATCAACATCATTGATACTCCCGGGCACGTGGACTTCACGGCCGAAGTGGAGCGTTCCATGCGCGTGCTGGATGGCGCCGTGGCCGTGTTCTGCGGCGTGGCGGGCGTGCAGCCCCAATCCGAAACCGTCTGGCGCCAGGCCACCAAATATAAAGTCCCGCGCATCGCGTTCATCAACAAGATGGACCGCATTGGCGCGAATTTTGACAACGCCCTGGCCGACATGCGCAATAAGCTCAAAGCGTATGCGTTCCCCATTTTCCTGCCCATCGGCGCCGGCCCGACCGAGCATGATAACAAACCGATCGAAGGCGGATTCGAAGGCGTCATTGATGTCGTCAACCAGAAAGCTATCCAATGGGGACCCGGCGAAGCCAATGAAGGCTTGAATTACGAAGTCACCGATATTCCTGCGCAATATCAGGAGCGCGCCAAAGCCGCCCTCGCAGAATTGATCGATGCCGTCTCCAACAAGGACGACACCATTGCCAACCTCGTTCTCGAAGATAAGCCGGTGGACGCCGTCGCGTTGAAAGCCGCCATTCGCCGGCTCACTTGCAAGATCGAGATCGTTCCGGTGTTGTGCGGTTCGGCCTTCAAGAAAAAAGGCGTCCAGGTTTTGGTCGACGCCGTCGTTGACTATTTGCCCAGCCCGCTGGACGTTCCCGGCGCGGAAGGTTTGGAGCCCGGCACGGATAACGTGGTTCATGTCGAAACCAGCGACAACAATAAGTTTTGTTCACTCGCGTTCAAGCTGTGGACGGATCCTTACGCGGGTAAGCTCGTCTTTTTCCGCGTTTATTCCGGTCAATTGAAGAAGGGCGATACCATTTACAATCCCCGCACTCGCAAACGCGAGCGCGTCAGCCGCCTCATGGTTATTCAAGGCAGCGAACGCAAAGATATCAACGAGGTTTACGCCGGTGATATCGCCGCGCTCGTCGGTCTGCGCAACATCACCACCGGTGACACGTTGTGCGATGAAGAATATGATGTGACACTCGAACCGCCGACGTTCCCGGAACCGGTTATTTCGATGGCCGTCGAACCGAAGACCAAGCAGGATCGCGACAAATTGTCCGAAGGCTTGCAACGTCTCGCTGAAGAAGATCCGACGTTCCGCTGTTTCACCAATGAAGAAACCAGCCAGCTCATCATCGCAGGCATGGGCGAGTTGCATTTGGAAATCATCATTGACCGTTTGAAACGCGAATTCAAAGTGGAAGCCAACACCGGCGCTCCGCAAATCGCGTATCGCGAAACCATTACCAAGCGCGCTGAAGGCGAAGGCAAATTCATCCGTCAATCGGGTGGTAAAGGTCAATACGGTCACGCGTGCATCACCGTTCAGCCGAATGAAAAGGGCAAAGGTGTTGAGGTCGTTGACGAAATTGTCGGCGGTGCGATTCCGAAGGAATACATCCCGGCCGTCATCAGCGGCATCGAAGAAGCCATCAAAGGCGGCGTTTACGCCGGCTACCAGGTCATCGATATCAAAGTCGAAGTCGTCGACGGCTCGTTCCACGAAGTCGATTCGAACGAGCTTGCATTCCGCATGGCAGGCATCTTTGCTTTGAAAGACGCCTTCAAAAAAGCGGGGCCGATCCTGTTGGAACCGATCATGAAGGTCGAGTGCGATACGCCGGACGAATATCAGGGCGATCTGCTCGGCGATATCAACCGCCGCCGCGGAACCATCGTCAGCATCGAAGCCAAGAACGGCAACACGCTGCTCAACGCCGAAGTGCCGCTGGCCGAAATGTTCGGTTACGCCACCGCCATTCGTTCGCTCTCGAAAGGCCGCGCCTCGTATTCAATGGAGCCGCTGTCCTTCGCGCAGGTTCCGAATAGCGTGCTGAACCAGATTCTGGAAGTGGCCGCTAAGAAGCCCGCCGCGCGCACCTAGTCGCTCGCGCAAATCGAATTCAAAGCCGGGATGCAAATCCCGGCTTTTTTTATTTCCGAAAGCAGGGGCGGCGTTTGCGCCAGCCTCGGCGGCCGTTCGCCAGGACTCCCGGGGGCCTGCCGTAG
>DASZPR010000524.1:0-10732 GCA_035550235.1 Verrucomicrobiia bacterium
GGCTTAATTGATAACCCGCATTGCGAGGTGTGGTGGTGTTCGGCAAGTTTTGAATCAGCGGTCCGATGATGGTGCTGGCATACGTCGGCCAGGTGTTCGTTCCGTTAACCACATCCAAATCCTGCGCCGAAGCGGCCACCATGAAGAATTCGCCCGCGGTATTGGTGACGATGGCGGTAAGGTTGGTGGTCCCGATGATGCCTCCTGCGTTGGTCGCGGCAAAGTACACGTCTTTGATCATGACCATTGAAGCCTCAAGGTTCGTTTCCACAAAGGAAATGTTATTGGAAACCGAGAGTGAAATGAGCCGCGGCGCAGGCAACCCGGCGATATTATTGCTAAGGATGGTCGGCCCCGTCACAGGGACGCTCACCGGGTCAGCTTCCAATTCCAAGGTGCTGTTAAAGCTGGAAAGGAATCCGACGAAAGTGACGACGTCACCCTGGGCAGGGCGGAACGAACTTCCAAACGTCTCGAAAATATTAATGCCGCCTGAGCCGTCCTGCAGATAATAAGAGGCTGTGTTTCCAGAGGTTTGGTTGGTAAGGGTGGTAATGGTACCCGTGACCTGCCACAACGAAATGGAGTTGGTAGCCAAAAAGTTGTTATCCACCAAGGTTCGCAGGTAGGCGATATTAGTGATGGCGAAAGGCCGCGGATTAATCAGCACTGTCGCGGGATTGCTGTTTGTGCCGTCGACTGAGTTGGTAACGGTGACGGAATAACTGCCCGAGTCACCCGCTCGTGAGCCGGTGATGGTTAGCGCGGGACTGGTAGAACCAGAAATGGTAGAACCGGAAATGGTTGTGCCGTCAGAAAGAGGCGAACCATCCTTGAACCACTGATAAGTAAAAGGCGAAGTGCCGCCAACGCCGACACCCAATGAGGTGGTGGTGAACTCAAGGTTTGTGACGCCTTGAGGTTGCGATACGATTGTAGGTGCGCGTGGGACAGATGGAACGTTTGTAAAGGTTAAGTTGAAATTATCGATGCCGACCGTGGGACGATTACCGGCGCCGGTGGAGGCGGTCCGGTTGACGATTCGAATCCAAATTGGGCCTTGTTGATCATCCAGCAAGCCGGCGCAATCGATCGTTTTGTGATAGGAGCCAAAAGCGCTTGCATTGGTAAATGAGCCGAAAAAGTTATTGGATATTATCGTAAAAGTGGCTGGCGGACTGATGCCGTCGGGGCTGACGCCGAAGTCTAAGGTCCAATTGTTGGAACGGGTCTGCGGGCTCAACATCATCATATCCACATCCAAAACAAATTTTCCAAGGCCGACGGTATTGGCCACTTTCAGCACAAAGGCATTTCCCGGATCGTTTGCGCCCGTAGTGCGGACAGCGAGAACGCGGTTTGCCGTCAGTGCCTGGGTAGCGATCGGTTCAGTGCCGATGAAATTTGTTCCGTCCGGAGTGTAGTTGGTTGAGGCGCAATTCTTAAATCCGAAAGAGAAATTGTTCCAATCGTTCACGGTAAGGGCAGGGTTGCCGTTTGTGAACGAAGTCAGAACCCCGAGCGAAGTGCCAGTGGCACCGGTGTAAATAAGCCATCCTGGCTCCAGCCCTCCACTCAGATCGTCAAAATTTTGAAAATAGTTGGTCCCGGAGAGGTTTACTGGTTGGGCGCCGACTTTGGAACTGATGAGTGCGACTCCTGCGGCTGTCACGGCGAGGAGCTTGATGATGTTTTTTTTGCTAAGTTTCATAGGTTAATTTCAAATTAAGGATTTCGGAAGGGCCACCAATAGACGTCCGGAAGCGGAGGCTGGGGAGTAGAGCCGCTAAATCCGGCAGGCTTAACATAGTCGGTTTTGAAATACTGCGCGTGGCCATCGATAAAATTCAATATTCCGCCCAGCCGATGCCGCGAGGCAAAACTGTTGAAACGACCCGCGGGGTTGACGGAATTAAATTGGGGGCTCCCGTTGACAATTTCGGTTGAGGGATTAAAAACCAAATCCATCATGAATACCGTCGCCGAGACGTGGGGCAAGTTTACGATCTTTGCCATTGATGGGTACGCGCTGGTCACGGAAAAATTAGGATCAGGGTGTTTTAAATCGATGTTCATGCCATAGCTGAAGAAACCGTTCGCTCCTCCACCCGAAACAATATTCATATCAGCATCGGTCATCATTGCTGAGGGGCATTCCCATATTTTGCCAAGGCCGCCGGGAAATGGGAGGACTTTGGCGTTTTGCTGTGGGTTGCTGCCCGCGTTCGCCGCATAGAAGGAAAGTTTTCTGTCGCCCACTAACTCAGGCAGAAGATTGAACCATGCATGGGTGTCGAACGCGGCTCCGTCTGCACCAGGCCATTGAGAGGCATGATCATAGCCATCGCGAGGCAAAATGTCGTTGTTGTCTCCGGCGTAAAGCTGCAGCGCGAGTCCCCACTGTTTCAGATTCGAAAGACAATTGGCGCGCTTGGCTCTTTCTTTTGCGTTAGCGAGAGCAGGCAGGATCATCGCCGCGAGGATGGCGATGATGGCGATGACCACGAGCAGTTCGATCAACGTAAAGGCGCGGGCGGATTTTCGCACTGGGTGCGAACACTCTTTCTTAACAGACATAATACTACTCATGTGCAAACTGCCGGGTCAATGAATTGGGTATCTGATTCGTTAGCGACTCTAGGGTGCCAGTGGACATTTGCAAGCCACCAACCAACCAAAGTTATTAACATATTTCACAGTTTTGGCGAGCGGTTTTCCTGTTTGTTAACGGACCGTAACCGGGCCGTTACAAAAACCCCTAATGCTCCCTTCGTGCTCATGGACCGAATCAAAATAAATCATTCCGGGCAGTTAAGCATCGGGCGTTCCATCTGGCGCCGTTAAATCTGCGTCCGAGGGGTTGCACGAGGAAAATACCCGTATTTATTGGGAAACTCCAATTTTGGAGGGCGACTGCGACGAGGCAGGCGCTGCCGTTTTTTGACCCGGGTGCTTAATTGGCTTCGCAGTTTTTCCGGGCGGAATGTGTCGGCGGGCTCGGTCTTCAGGCTGGCCGGTGGGATCCGCCTTCATCGGGATTTCGGCGTGACAGGCGCTGACGTTCCGAGGGGGTTGGGTCCGGGGGTGAGCTTCCGCGGGTCGCGCCTGGGCTGGTCGAGGCCGGCGAGGGTGAAGTAGAAGGTGGCGCCTTTATCCAGCTCGGATTCGGCCCAGATGTGGCCGCCGTGGCGTTTGATGACGCGCTCGACGATGGCGAGGCCGACGCCGGTGCCTTCGAATTCCTCGGCGCGATGCAGGCGTTGGAAGACGCCGAAGAGTTTATCGGCGTATTTCATGTTGAAGCCGACGCCGTTGTCGCGGACGAAGATGACCGTTTCGTCGTTCATTTTGCGCAGGCCGATTTCGATGACGGCGTGCGGGCGCGGGCGGGTGTATTTGACGGAGTTGGAAAGCAGGTTGGCGAAGGCTTGCTTGAGGAGGACGGGGTCGCCTTCAATCGTGGGCAGGGGCGCGATTTGCCATTCGATGTCGCGGCCTTCAGCCTCGCGTTTTAAATCGGCAACGACGTCGTCGATGGTTGCGTTCAGCGGGATGGGTTCGCGTTTCATTTCCTGCCGGCCGACGTGGGCGAGGTTGAGGAGGTCGTTGACGAGGCGGCTCATGTTTTCGCTGCCGCGGCGGATGGTCTCGAGGAGTTGCGCGGCTTCGGCGGGAAATGAGCCGGCGAAGTCTTCCTGCAAAATGCGGGTGAAGGCGTCGATGTGCCGCAAGGGGGCGCGCAAGTCGTGAGCGACGGAGTAGGTGAAGGCTTCGAGTTCCTGGTTGGCGGCGGTCAATTCGGCGGTGCGCATCTGGACGCGGTGCTCCAGTTCGGAATTGAGCCGGAGGATTTGTTCCTCGGCGCGTTTGCGTTCGGTGATGTCGCGCGCGATGGACGAGACGCCGACGATGCTGCCGTGGGCATCGCGGATGGGGGACACGGCGAGGGAGACATCAACTGGTTTGCCGTCTTTGCGAATGCGGATGGTTTCGTAGAGGCGGTTTTCGCCGCGCCTGGCGTTTTCGAGAATTTGTTTTTCTTCGTCAGGGCGATCCGGCGAGAGGATTCGTCCAATCGATGAGCCGACGATTTCAGCGGCGCTGTACCCGAACATGCGTTCCGCGCCGGCGTTCCAACTGACGACTTTGCCGGTCAGGTCCTTGCCGATGATGGCGTCGTCGGAGGATTCGACGATGGCTGAGAGGAACGCGCTGGTGATGGCGTGCTGCTCGATGCGGGTGAGCATTTCGTTGAAGGCATCGGTGAGGACGCCGAGTTCATCCGGCGGGAGCCTCGGGGCGCGCACGGAATAATCGCGCCGTTCGGACACGACCCGGGCGGTGTTGGCGAGGCTGATGATGGGATCGGAAATGCGTTTTTGGAGGCGATTGGCCAGCACGAGGGCGACGATGACGGAGCCGAACATGATGAGCGCGGCGATGGCGGAGTAGATTTTGACGCGCTCGTAAAAATAGCGGAGGTCGCTTTCCAGATAGAGGTGGCCCAGCAGGCTGTTTTCCTTGATCACTGGTTGAGACACGAACAGGTGGCCGCTTTTGAAAAGGTAGCCGTTGTCCGGCGCGGTCTGGGGGAACGACGCGGGCGCGGCGTTGGTGGGGTAGACGACGAATAACTTTCCGTCCGGGCTGTAGAATGCGGCGGCGATAATCTGGGGGTCGAGCCGCAGGGAGGAGAGGTTTTCGGCGGCGTCTTTATCATTGCTGAAAGCGAGGGCGGCGGTGCTGTTTTCCGCAGTCACTTGCGCGAGCGTGGTGAGATTCCGGCGCATCGATTCACGGAAGGCGGCCAGGTCGTAAGCCATGAAGGCGGTGACCGCCACGGCCAGCACGATCACCGAGGTCAGCATCGTGACGGTGATGATCTTGCGTTTGATGGAAAGGTTGCCAGATTTCATGGCTGGTCTTTCCGGGTCGGGACGACGTCCGCGACGCGCAGCAATTTCGAACTGAGGGTGATATCGGCCGCGCTGGCTGCTTCCGCGTTGATGCGAAAGTGGACCTTGTTGTTCTCGACGATGAACCGGATCATGACTCCGGCGGTCGCGGGGCTTTCCGTGTCTGCCACGGTGAGTACGGGTTTCCCTTTTACGGTTCTGAGGATTTCATCGGTGTGGCGGGTTTCCGCCTGGCTGATGAACAGCAGGTGACAGGGTTTGATGTCGGACGGGCGTGGGTAACGCTCGACCAACAGTGGCCGCCCGCCGACGGTTTCGCCGCGAACGGTGTCGTCCAGCGTAGAGCCGAAGGGGTCGGGGCCGACAATGCCGATGACGATCGGGGCTTTGTCATTGGCAAAAGCAGTTGGAGGCCATTCGGTGAATTGCACGAAGTTGTAGAGAAAAACGGCTTTGAGTTGATACTCGCGCGAGACCTGGGCCTTGGCCATTGCGCCGCTCCACAACAAAAATGCGATTGCCCAAAGTGTGAGCGTGGCGGGACGCCAAACAGGCGCGATCCTGCCGCCGGAGCAGGCCCCAGATTCGCTGCCTGATTGTGATTCTTTCATTCGGCCTAAAACCACCATGCAACCTTCCCAAAAATACTGCGCGGAATTTCTTCGCGCGTCGCCGCCGCGCCAAATTCCGGATGCTGATTGTCCCAAAGGTTCTGGCCAACCACTGAAATTTCCAAACGTTCTTTCCACCACCAAGCCAACCGCGTGTCAAAAGTAAAATAGCTCGGCACGTTGGGATTGTGCAAGGTGTCGACATACCTACCGACAACATCGAATTGGAAATGGGCGGGCAAGTTCATGATGGATTGGGCCATGAACTGGTTTTGCGGGTCGTTGCCCTCGCGAATACTGGGCGTGGCCCGCGGGCCACCCGGCCAAAGGTCTTTGTGCAGAAAAGTGTAACCGGCACGCAAGCGCCACCAGTCGGTGGCTTGATACGTTCCTGAGAGTTCCACGCCATAAGTTTGCCCGTTGAAACCGTTGGCAATGACGAAAGTGCCCGGCCCGGTGGCGTCGAGACTGCGTAGATTGTTGTAATCGTTGTAAAAGGTGGCGAGCGAGAACGTGGCGCGGTCCATGGGACGCACGCGATAACCGGCTTCGTACGTAAGCACGGTTTCGGATTGGAAATCCTTGTCACCCAGAAGCACGGCGGGCGGTTCCCCGGGAACTTCAAAATCCGTATCGATGCGGCTGGGGGAGCGCACCGCTCGCGAGATGGCCGCCCACATCGTGTGGCGGTCCGTGGGTGTCCAGGCGAGGCGCGCGCTGGGCTGGACTTCAACACCGGAAAAATCGTTATGTTCCAGTTTGGTGCCGAGGGTCAATTGCAGCCGGTCCGGAACGAGCGAAATTTCGTCCTGCACGAATCCGCTGAAGAGTTGCATGTTGCGATTCGGTGGAATGAAGGCGAGCGCGGCGGAATTGTGCACTTCATCCTGCATCAGGCGATATCCGGCGCCCCAGGTGATGCTTTGGCGGGAACCGAGCGCGAAGCGAAATTGGAAATCCAGATCGTAGGTTTTCAAATCCTCGGCGAAGGATTGGGGAATGTCGCGCCAGGTCCGATCGAAATACGCCTGAACGCTCAGGTCGGAGGTGTCGGAGATGATGTGGGTCCATCGGCTGAGAAGATTTTGGCCATCGACGAACGTGTTGCCGGAAGGGAAGTTGTTTTCGCTGCCGGCGTAATTGTCGCCTTGGACGGTGAGGGTGTTGGCTTCGGTCGGATACCAATCCACTCGAAAGCCGCCCTGGCTCATGTCTGAGGAGTCGCCGGCATTTTTTCCCGAGGGCAGCAGCGCGCCGTTGCGATCAAAACGTTGCGCATAGACGCGGTAAAAAAGATTCGTGCCGTTGCTGCCGCCATACTGGACCGCGCCGAAATCCTGCAGGAAGGAGCCGCCACCGCCTTCGACCAGCAACCCTTGCGTGTCCCGGGCGCTTTTGGTGACGATGTTGATGACGCCATTGACGGCGTTGGCGCCCCATAGCGCGCCGCCCGGTCCGCTGACGACTTCGATGCGGTCGATGTCGTCCAACAGAACATTTTGCACGTCCCAAAAGACGCCGGCATCGAGGGGCGTGTACACGCTGCGGCCATCGATCATGACGAGTAATTTATTGGCGAGGGTGGTGTTGAAGCCGCGAGAGCTGATGGCCCAATCGTGCGAGTTCACCTGGGCGACTTCGAGATTCGAAGCGAGGCGCAGGGCTTCCGGGAGGCTGGTCGCCCCGGAGCGGTGGATGTCTTCGCCGGTGATGACCTGAACGGCGGAAGGCGATTCCGAGAGTTTTTCCGGTCGTCGCGTGACGGCGGATACGTCCTGGTTCATCAAGGCTTCCAGGCTCAACCGCTTCAGTTCGTCAGGAGTGGTGACTTCGTTGGTGGCGGCGGAAGCACTGAAAATTATTGCGTGGAAGGCGATGAATAGAGGGAACAACTTGCGGAAAGCAGGAGTTTTTCCACCTGAATAATCGTGCCAACCCGCTCGTTGGCGGGTTTGACCGTGATTCAAGTAATCTAGGATTCTCACAAATACAACAACCGCCTAAACGATTATTGCGTATCAGCACCCCCTCAATATGGGGTGAATCCCCCATGAGGAACGCGCGAGCCTTGGACAATCAGAGACTGTTCAGCACATCGTATAATTGCCGCAAGCGCCCATAGTCCCGACGGTTGAAGCCGAAGGCAATTCGCGGGAGCGCGACGTTGTCGTCGTCTTCCACTTCCTCGGGCGTGGCTTGAATTTTCTGAATTTTGGGACCGACGATGATATCGGCGAAATCTTCATTCATGGCATCGATGGCGGAATCCGTCGGCGCGTGCTTGAGGCGGACGACGAACAGGTCCTTTACGAAGCGGCTGGAATGGAAATTCCGGTAAAAGCGCGTGATGATTTTGACGGCTTCGTCAGTGCTGTCGGTGATGCGATAGAGGTTCAGGTCGTCGGGAGAGATCAATTGGTCGCGAAGGAGGTGCTCGCGGATGTGTTTGTCCCACGTCTTCCAATAAGTGCCGCCGGGGCGGTCCACGAGCACGAGCGGCATGAGCTGGCTCTTGCCGGTTTGCATGAGCGTGAGAGCTTCGTAGCCCTCATCCATGGTGCCGAATCCGCCGGGGAACAGCACGATGGCGTCCGAATGACGGATGAAGATGAGTTTGCGCGTGAAGAAATATTTGAAGGTGATGAGTTTCTTGTCTTCGCGAATAACGGGGTTGGCGCTTTGTTCCCAGGGCAAGCGGATGTTGGCGCCGAAACTTTTTTCCAGCCCGGCGCCTTCGTGGCCGGCTTGCATAATGCCGCCGCCGGCACCGGTGATGACCATGAATCCTGCCTCGGCAATTTTTTTGCCGAACTCCGCGGCTTGTTGATATTCCAGCTTGGTCGCCTGGGTGCGCGCGGAGCCGAAGATGGTTACTTTGCGCGAGGAGGCGTAAGGCGCGAACAATCGAAACGCGTAGCGCAATTCGCGCATGGCGGTTTGGATGACTTTTACGTCGCCGCTGTCCTCGATGTCCGTGAGGATTTTCAGGGCGCTTTCGATGATGTCCGCAACGCTCTCCTGGTTGAAGCCGCCGCCCTTGTATTGAATCAATTCCTCGATCCGCCTCTTTAATTCTGGATCGGTTGTTTTCTCAGTTTTTATCATGGCCGCGAGATTAGCGCGGTCTCATCCTGAATTGCAACAGCCCTTCGACCAAAGTTATGAACAAGGCTGGACTGGCGACTGGAAAGCCGCCGGAACCTGCGGGCGGGAAAGCCCGCGCTACCATGGGCGTCGGCTGGACGGTCTACACGTGAAATTGTTTTAACAGCTCCACCTTGCTCGCTTTCATCAGGTCGGCGGGAATGTTCATGCCGATTTTTGAGCGGGAATCGCGGCTTAATTCTTGCAAGAGCGGATTCATAATTTCCCGGCTGGCGGCAAGAAAGCATTGTTCGATTTCGGGATTCCGCATCAGGGGATCCAGCAGGCTGGCGAGCTTGCGGACGCCGCGTTTTCTTTTTTCAAGCGTCATGTTGTGGCGCTCACCGTCGGACATCGCGCCTCCTCCCTGGGCGCTGGTGCCACGGCGGAATCGCCCGGCGGCGTCGGTAACTTCCTCGACAATGCGGCGATGCGCTCCGGCATCCTCGTATTCTTCGAGCAGTTCCAATCGCGGGCTGCTGTGTGGTTGATCATTTTCGAGACGATAGGCTTTGAAACCTCCAAAATCCGTTACCAGAACCAATGTATTTTTCATGTTTGTTTTGTTAACGCGTTCCCTCGCGCTAAGTTAGCACGTGATTCGGCTAACGCAAAATGGGTGGGGGAGTTTTTTGGAAATTTTTTTGGCCGACAATGTGTGGGGACTGGTTTTGTTACGATTAGAATTTGAGCGGAAATCCTCTTTCCCTCCTCGGTGGATTTTGGAATGCTCGTTGCCGTAATTATGGAGCGGAATTCTTTTCGACTGGGGCCGGGTCTATTCAATTTGAAAAGCCTCCTTCAACGTCCACGGATTTGTGCCGTTTTGGCATTCGTGTGTGTGCTGGGCTGGCATCCAAGCGCTTTTGGCGCGATCGCTGGCGAATTTCGGACGGACCAAATTCTTATCCAGCCCCGGAAGAATGTCAGCGCGCAGGCAGTGGCAAAGTTTCATGCCGATCGGCAGGTGGAGGTGGTACGGAATTTTCCGCGCGTTGGCGGGGTGCAGGTTTTGCGTGTGCCAAAAAATGAATCGGTGGCGAGCTTGATTGCGAAATACCAGGCGAGCGGTTTGGTGGAATTCGCCGAACCGGATTACCTCATGCACGCGTGCGCTGCGCCGAATGATCCCAAATACCAGGATGGCACGCTTTGGGGATTGAATAATACCGGGCAGAATGGCGGCACGCCGGACGCGGACATTGATGCGCCCGAAGCGTGGGATGTCTTGAATTCCGCCAGCAACATTGTGGTGGCTGTGCTCGACACGGGGATTCGTTACACGCATGAAGATTTGGCGTCCAATATGTGGGTGAATCCCATCGACGGCGGGCACGGCTTTAATGCGTTCACGGGCACCAATGATGTGAGCGATGACAATGGGCATGGAACGCAGATTGCGGGTGTGCTGGGAGCGGTTGGAAACAATGGAAAAGGAGTTGTCGGTGTGGCCTGGCGCGTTCAACTCATGGCTTGCAAATGTCTGGATAGTTCCGGAAACGGAAGCGATTCCACTTTCATCGCCTGTATGGATTATGCGCGGACCAATGGCGCACAGGTCATCAATGCCAGTCTGGATAGTCCGAATTCCTCGCTTGCGGTTTCCAATGCCATCGGAGCCGCGCGCGATGCGGGAATCATTTTCGTGGCCTCGGCCGGAAACGGCAACCCGGGCACAGATGATGATGTCAGCCCGAGGTATCCGGCCTGCTATGACATTGATAA
Organism: Verrucomicrobiia bacterium; assembly: GCA_035550235.1. Taxonomy (GTDB): domain Bacteria; phylum Verrucomicrobiota; class Verrucomicrobiia; order Limisphaerales; family DASXHY01; genus DASXHY01. The sequence continues at coordinate 10,397 of DASZPR010000524.1, forward strand.
CATTGTGTCAGTCGCCTACACGACGCGCACGGATGGATTGGGAATGCTCTCGAATTATGGCGCGACGAACGTGGATCTCGCCGCACCGGGGGATGAGATGTATTCGACATATAATGCGGGCGACTCTTCTTATTACCCGACGCTGGTTTTTCTGAAGCTTGCCGGCACGTCCTTTTCCGCCGCGTATGTCTCGGGCGCGTGCGCGTTGATGAAGGCGAAATATCCGAGCGAAAGTTGTCAGCAGATCATTGCGCGAATTTTGAAAGCGACCGACCCAATCCCAGCGCTTGCGGGCAAATGCGTCACGGGCGGACGGCTGAATTTGTGGAAGGCGCT
>DASZPR010000525.1:0-5886 GCA_035550235.1 Verrucomicrobiia bacterium
AGTTGTGCAAAGGTTCTGAGGAAAACGAGAAAGAAAGAGATTTAATTATGTTGTTCGCTTACACGCCGTCCGAACTGTGGTCCATTTTTGTCATGCAGGGTTTTGCCGGGCTGAGCCTGTTCAGCGTGCTGCTGCTGATGGCGCTGGGGCTGGCGATTATTTTCGGACAAATGGGAGTCGTCAATCTGGCGCACGGTGAATTCATGGCGCTGGGCGCTTACACGGTTTATCTCTGTTCCACACTGGTCGCCAATCACGCTCCCGGGTTGCAACCGTATTATTTTGTGATCGCGATTTTCGTGGCGTTCATCGTCGCGGCCCTGGCGGGGTTGCTGGTGGAATGGTCTCTGATCCGATTTCTTTACAAACGCCCATTGGACACCCTGCTGGCCACGTGGGGGTTGAGTCTCGTCATGCAGCAATCCTTCCGCTCCATCTTCGGCGCGCGGGAAGTGACTCCGACGCTGCCGGAATGGCTGATGGGCTCATTCAAGCCGACGCCCAATATTGATATTCCCATCAACGGCGTGTTCGTGATGGGGCTGACGCTGCTGCTCGCGTTTGGCGTGTGGCTGTTTATGTATCGCTCGAAGATCGGACTCCACATGCGCGCCACGGTGCAGAACCGCACGATGAGCAACGCGGTGGGAATCAACACCAAACTCGTCGATCGCTTCACGTTCAGTCTCGGATGCGGCATCGCAGGAGTGGCGGGCGCGGCATTCACGACCATTGGTTCCACCGGTCCGGACAGCGGCTCGCGCTACATCGTGGACACTTTCCTGGTGGTCGTATTTGGTGGCGCATCAAGTTTGCTCGGAACCATCGCTTCCGCATTTGGCATCGCGCAGGGCCAATCCATCCTCGAGTTTTTCCTGGAGGGCACGGCGGGCAAGGTGGCGATTCTCCTGACGATTGTCATCGTGCTGATGATTCGCCCGAAAGGTTTGTTCCCGGGCAAAGTGCGCGCGGCCTGAACTTATTCCACAAAAATTTATGAAAAATGTTTATTCCCGGATTTTTGGTGGCAAACACAATATAACGAGTTTGGTGCTGCTGGCTTTGCTGCTGCTCGTGGTGTTGCCGGCGTCGCTCGACATTTTCCGCCTCAACATGGTGGGAAAATATCTAACCTATGCCTTCGTGGCGCTCGGGTTGGTGATGCTCTGGGGCAAGGCGGGGGTGTTGAGCCTTGGCCAGGGAGTGTTCTTCGGTCTGGGCGGTTATTGCATGGCGATGTTTCTGAAATTGGAAGCGTCGGATCCCATCAGTACAAAGATCCAATCCACACCCGGCATTCCGGATTTCATGGATTGGAATCAAATAACACACCTGCCGGCGTTTTGGGTGCCGTTCAAAAGTTTGCCGTTCAGTTTGTTGGCTGTGTTTGTGGTGCCCACGGTGGTGGCATTCATCGTTGGTTTGGCGATGTTCAAGCGGCGCGTGGGTGGTGTCTATTTCGCAGTCATCACCCAGGCGCTCGCCTTGATTCTCTCGCTCGGCATCGATAGCCGCCAGGGCTACACCGGCGGCCGCAATGGCATCACTGATTTGAAGACGATGTGGGGCTGGGACATCCGCACGCATCACGCCCAATACATCCTGTATTTCGCCACGGCGATCCTGCTGCTGATTTCGATCCTGTTCTCGCAATGGTTGCTCTCCGGTAAAACCGGAAAAATGCTGCTGGCCATGCGCGACCGCGAAGATCGCGTGCGCTTTTCCGGCTACGACGTCTCGATGTTCAAAGTGGCCACGTTTTGTTTTGCGGCAGCCTTGAGCGGTCTGGGCGGCGCGCTGTTTGTGCTGCAAGTCGGGTTCATTTCGCCCTCGCTGGTGGGAATTGTTCCTTCCATTGAAATGGTCATCTTCGCGGCGGTGGGCGGAAGGTCGTCGCTCTACGGCGCGGTGTATGGAACGCTGCTGGTGAATACCGGCAAAAGCCTTTTCTCCGAAACCTTCCCGCAATTGTGGCTCTTCGCCATGGGCGGACTTTTCATCGCGGTAGTCGTGCTCTTTCCGGATGGGCTGGCCGGGGTGTTTGATCTGGCCCGCAAAAAACTCGGTCCGTTAATTGAAAAATGGCGCAGCAAGCCAATCCCCGTTGGCTTGCCCGGCACCGTGAATGGAGACCAACCATGAGCAGCAATACTGATTTCCTTTTGGCGATTGAAGATTTGACCGTTTCCTTCGACGGTTTCAAAGCGGTGGACTCGTTGAATCTTTACATCGAGAAAGACGAGTTGCGCGTCATCATCGGGCCCAATGGCGCGGGCAAAACCACCGTGCTCGATATGATCTGCGGCAAAACGCGCCCGACTGGCGGCAGCATCAAATTCAAAAACCAGGAACTCGTCGGTATGGCGGAGCACCGCATTGTCCATGAAGGCGTGGGGCGGAAATTTCAGACGCCGTCTATTTACGAAAACCTCACCGTGTTTGAAAACCTGGAAGTGTCGTATCCGAAAGGCCGGACCGTTCTGGGTTGCGTGAGGTTCAAGCGGACGCCCGATGTGCTGGAACGCATTCACAAAATCGCCGAGGAAATTGCGCTGCAGGATTATCTCGACGTCGAAGGCGCATTTCTGAGCCATGGCCAGAAGCAGTGGCTGGAGATCGGCATGTTGCTCATGCAGGAGCCGGAACTCGTCATGCTGGATGAACCGGTGGCCGGCATGAGTCCGCCGGAGCGCGAGCAGACCGCGGCGTTGATCAAACGCATCTGCAAAGGGCGCTGCATTATTGTCATCGAGCATGACATGGATTTCGTTTCGCGCATTGCGCACAAAGTGACCGTGCTGCACCTCGGTAAAATCCTCGCCGAAGGCAGCATGGAGGAAATCAGGAACAACCCCAAAGTCGTCGACGTGTATCTCGGACATTGAAATCAAACTATGCTTGCCATTCAAAATCTCGAAGTCGGCTACGGCCAAAGCAAAGTCATCCACGACCTGAACTTCACCGTCAAAGGTGAGGAAATCCTGGCCATCATGGGCCGCAACGGCATGGGGAAAACCACCTTGCTGAAATCGTTGATAGGGATTCTCCCGTCGAAATCCGGCTCCATCAAGCTGGGCGATAACGAACTCTCACAATTGCCGGCGCACGAACGGGTGCGCAACGGCATCGCGTACGTTCCGCAGGGCCGCATGATTTTTCCCATGCTGACCGTGACGGAAAATATTGTCACGGGCTCGCGGGGAAAAATCGAATCCGGCACGTGGGAGGAGATTTACTCGTTGTTTCCCATTCTGCGCGACATGCGCCATCGCAAAGGCGGCAATCTATCCGGCGGGCAGCAGCAGCAGCTCGCGATTGCGCGCGCGCTCGTCAGCAATCCCAAAGTGCTGGTGCTGGACGAACCCACGGAAGGCATCCAGCCCTCCATCATCAAGGACATTGCGCGCGCGCTAAAAGACGTCCGTCAATTGAGAAAACTCGCCATCGTGGTCACCGAGCAGGTGGTCAGTTTTATGATGGATGTCTGCGACCGCGCCCTGGTGATTGAACGCGGACGTTTTGTGCATGAGGCGCCGCGGAACACACTCGACGCCGAAAAAGTAAAAGCTCTGTTGTCCGTCTGAATCATTGAAAACCCAAATACGAAAGGAACCCTAAAATGCCGAAGACATTGATCAAAGTTGATTTCAAAACGCCGCCCGAAAAGCAGCCGCACCTGCACAATCGCTGGCATCCCGACATCCCGATGGTGGCGTGGGTCAAACCGGGTGATGAATTTCGCGTGGAGTGCATCGATTGGACCGGCGGCCAGATTCACGACGACGACAACGCGATCGACGTGAAGGAAGTGGCGCTGACGAAGGTGCACTATTTGAGCGGACCGATTGGAGTGAAAGGCGCCGAACCGGGAGATTTGCTGGTGGTGGATTTGCTGGATGTGGGGGCGCTGCCGGAATCCGCGTGGGGTTTTACCGGAATTTTTGCCAAGGAGAACGGTGGGGGATTTCTCGTGGATCATTACCCGGACGCGCGCAAGGCGTGCTGGCATTTCAGCGGCTTGTACACCAGTTCACGGCACATTCCAGGAGTGGAATTCGCCGGCATCACGCATCCGGGGCTCATCGGGTGTCTGCCTTCCCGCGAACTGTTGGACACCTGGAACAAACGCGAGAAGGAATTGTTCGATACCAATCCGGAACGCGTGCCGCCATTGTGCGCGCTGCCGAATCCCGAAAACGCCCACATGGGAATGATGAAACCTTCCGCCGCGAAAGAGGCGATGAAGGAAGCGGTGCGCACCGTCCCGCCGCGCGAACATGGCGGCAATTGCGACATCAAAAATCTCAGCCGCGGCTCGAAGATATTCTTCCCAGTGTATGTGAAGGGCGGGGGACTCTCGATGGGCGACATTCATTTCTCGCAGGGTGATGGTGAAATCACCTTCTGCGGCGCGATTGAAATGGCGGGCTTCATCGATCTGCGCGTAAACATCATCAAGGGCGGCATGAAAAAATACGGCATCGTGAATCCGATTTTTCAGCCGAGCCCGGTCGAGCCGAATTACAATCGCTACCTGATCTTCGAAGGCATCTCGGTGGACGAGGCGGGCAAGCAATATTACCTGGACGTGCACGTGGCCTACCGGCGCGCATGTTTGAACGCCATCGAGTATCTGAAAAAATTCGGATATACCGGCGAACAGGCCTACGCGATTCTCGGCACCGCGCCCGTGCAGGGGCACATCAGCGGCATCGTGGATATTCCCAACGCCTGCGCAACCCTGTATGTGCCATCCGAGATTTTCTCGTTCGACATTCTGCCGAATGCGAATGGACCGAAGAAAATGGTCGGCGGCAAGGATCTCGCCAAAGCGAAATAACCGAGGCACGACCATGCCCTTCTACGATTATGTGTGCGGCGATTGCGGGGAATTCTCGCTTTCGCGAAGCATCGCCGGGCGCGATTTGCCCGCGGACTGCCCGGAATGCGGCGCCAGTTCCGCGCGCGTCGTGTCCGCACCGAACTTGAGCCTGATGCCGGCCGGCCGGCGTCAGGCCTTTGCGCGCAACGAAAAAAGCCAGCACGAACCCGGCGTCAAAACCCGTCACCATTGCGGCAGCGGCTGTGGCTGCGGTTCAAAGAAAACGGGCGCTGCGAAATCTACGCGGACCGTCGATCTGGGCAAAGTGGGCAGGTTCGAAACGTCGCGAAAACCAAAACGCCCTTGGATGCTCGGGCATTGAGTTCCGATTGATGAATTAAGTTTATCTGCGCAGCCGGAAAAAATCCGAAGCGTTGGTGGCAGGAATGGTAAGCTGCCACAAATCATTGCTGAGAACCGGAGTTCCGTAGGCGGACCAATTGCCCGAGAAATCTGAGCTGGTTTCCAACGTGAAGCCCACCGCGTAGGAAGGCCAGGAAAAGCTCAGATTGGAATCGGTGTTGGATTGAGTGAGGGTAATTGGCAGCGCGAGTGCATCGGGACCGTATTTGAAATCGGTGGCGATTTCCTCCGGTGTGAGGCGGCCGTCGTAAATGCGAAATTCATCAATCGACGCGTTCAGCCAGGCGTCCGCGCTCCACAACGAGCGTCCGATGAACGACCATGCGGTGCTGACGGAGCGCAGCGCGGGCCACGCGCCGGTGAAGGATTGCTCCAATACGCCATTGGTATAAACCGCGCCGTAGTTCGACGCGGCATCAATGATGCACGTGACGCATACGGCGCGATTATCCAGCGTGCCGGGAAGGTCGAAAGTCACGGTGGTGTTGGTGCTGATTTCCATTCGCTGTCCGCCGAGCGAAGTGTGCGGGCTGTAGAAAAAGTATTGGGCGCCTACCGTGCCGTTGATATTTCCAAAATCGAATACGCGCGCCCAATTTCCGTTCGCGCCGAATGTGGCCCAGAATTCGACCGTCACCGCG
>DASZPR010000526.1:0-4760 GCA_035550235.1 Verrucomicrobiia bacterium
AATGAGAATGGCGTTCTTCGCCGAAAGCCCGATGAGCATGACCAGCCCGATTTGCGCGTACACGTTCAGATCAAAATGGCGCGACACCATTCCGATCATCGTGCCGAGGATGACCGTTGGCGTGGCGAGCAACACCGCGAAGGGCAGGCCCCAACTTTCGTACTGCGCCGCGAGCAGCAGAAAAACAAACAGCACCGCCATGCCGAAAATAATCGGCGCCTGGCCTTCGGATTTTTTTTCCTGGAGCGTAAGGCCGGACCATTCATAGCCGGCGTCGGACGGCATCGTTTTCATGACTTCCTGGATCGCTTGAATGGCTTGCCCCGAGCTATATCCCGGCGCGGGAGCCCCGATGATTTCGGCGGCGTTGTAAAGATTGAACCGCGTGACAAGGTTCGGCCCGGACATTTTGCCGACAGTCACCAGCGTGCTCAACGGCACCATTCCGTTGCTGTTGTTGCGCACGTAAAACTGGCCGATATCGGATGGTTTGCTGGTGAACCGCGGCTCGGCCTGGAGGAAAACTTTGTAGACGCGGCCGAATTTTACAAAGTCGTTCACGTAAAGCCCACTCAAGTAGGTTTGTAATGTGGCGAATACGTCATCGACCGGCACTCCCAGCGTGCGCGCCTTTTCGCGGTCGAGTTGAACCATCACCTGCGGCGTGGAGGGATCAAACGTCGTGCTGATGCGTCCAATCTCCGGGCGCTTGCCGGCGGCCGCCGTGAGTTGTTGCACATAGCCGGCGAGTTTTGCAATCGAGCCGCCACTGCGATCCTGCAGTTGCATCGAGAAACCGGAAACGTTGCCGTAGCCGGGCAGGGGCGGCGGCCCGAACGCAAAGGCGCGCGCGCTGGGAATCGCCGCGAACTTTTTCGTCCACTCGGCCGCGAGAGCGGCGGCATGCAGGTTGGGCGCCTTCCGATCATGCCACGGTTTTAAGCCAACGAACATCAACGCGGAGTTTGGGAAATTGAGCGAGTTGAGAATATTCATTCCTGCCAGTCCCACCGCAGAGCGCACGCCCTCCGTGTGTTCGACAATGTCTTCGATCTGCTTCAACACTTCGTCCGTGCGTTGCAACGAAGCGCCCTCCGGCAATTGCACGGCGACGAACAAATACCCTTTGTCCTCGTCGGGAATGAAACCGCCCGGCACGAATTTACTGGTCAGCCAAATTCCCCCGACTACCGCGACGAGCAACAACATCGAACGTGCCGCCTTTCGCGCGATGACGTGCACGACTCCGCCATAGCCATTGCTGAGCCGGTTGAATGTTTTATTGAACCAATTGAAAAATTTTGCAATCGGCCCGCGACCGGGCGTCGGTTTTTTGAGCAGCATCGCGCACAAGGCCGGACTGAGCGTCAGGGCGTTGATGACCGAGAACACGACTGCGACCGCAATGGTCAGCGCGAATTGCTTGTAGAGCTGGCCGGTGACGCCGCCCATGAATGCAACGGGCACAAAGACCGCGCACAACACCAGCCCGATGGCAACGACCGGGCCCGAAACTTCCTTCATCGCCTGGCGCGTCGCGTCTTTCGGCGAGAGACCATGCTCGATGTGATGTTGCACCGCTTCCACAACCACAATCGCGTCATCCACCACGATGCCGATGGCGAGGACCAGGCCGAACATCGTCAGTACGTTCACGCTGAAACCCAACACCGGAAACATAATGAACGCGCCCAGCAGCGAGACGGGCACGGTGCACATCGGAATAATCGTTGCCCGCAGACTCTGGAGGAATACATAAACCACGATGAGCACGAGAATGATCGCTTCGAACAACGTGTGCACGATCTCCTCCATCGAAGCCTTGATGGGCAGCGTGGAATCGAGCGTGATGTCATAATCCATGTCGGGCGGAAATCGCGTCTTGGCGTCATCGAGAATTTTTCTGACGTTGTTGGCGGTCTCGATGGCGTTTGCGCCCGGCGCGAGATAAATGCCAATGGCCCCGGCGGGCGCGCCGTTCAAGCGCGCCCTGAGATCGTAGGTTTGCGCGCCGAGTTCCACACGCCCGACATCCTTGATCTTCACCTGCGAGCCGTCCGGGTTGGAACGAATGATGATTTCCGCAAACTCCTTCGGATCTTTCAACAAACCGAGCGTGCGGACGTTGTAAGTGCTGTTTTGGCCGGGCGGCGCGGGTTCGGCACCGATGCGTCCGGCGGGCGATTGAGCATTCTGTTCATCCAGCGCGTTCTTAATGTCACTCGGCGTGATGCCCAGCGAAGCGAGCCGGTCAGGCTGGAGCCAGATGCGCATTGTGTAGTCCTGCGCCGTGAAATTTTTTACGTCGCCGACGCCGCGCACACGTTTGATCGCATCCACCAAATTGATGTCGCAATAATTGCCGAGAAAAATCGCGTCATAGGTTCCATGCGGCGACGCGAGCGCCACCACCATGAGAATATCGGGACTGGAGCGGTTGACGATGACTCCTTCTTTTTTTACCGCCTCCGGCAATTGAGCCTCCGCCTGACCGACACGATTCTGCGCGTTGACCTGCATGATATCGACGTCAGTGCCCACGTCGAAATACACGTTCAACGTAAGCTTGCCGTCGTTGCTGTTATAGGATTGCAGGTAGAGCAGTTTGTCCACGCCATTAACTTTCGATTCAATGGGAGTCGCCACTGATTCCATCACCGCCTGCGCTGCCGCGCCGCGATACGTGGTCGTGACCTGGATCAGCGTCGGGCTCACCGGCGGATACTCCGAGATCGGCAGGCGTTTGAGACTCACGAGGCCGACGATGATGGTGAGAATCGCAATCACGATGGCCACAATGGGACGGCGAATAAAAAAATCAGCCATATCAATTACTCCTTGGGCACATTGGTGCGGCCGGTGGGTTGAAGTTCCTGAGTGCCGGTCGCGGAAGCGATTTCAGAGGCAGTCACCGGTCTAACAATCGCGCCATCCCGTATTTTTTGCAGGCCATCGGTGACAATTCGTTCCCCGGCGCTCAGTCCTTTTTTGACAACAACATTTTCACCCGTTTCTTCTCCGACGTCGACGGCGCGCTGGGAAACTTTATTCTGCTGATCAACTGTCCATACAAAAGATTTGCCCTGTAGTTCCGTGATGGCCCGTTGCGGTACTTCGACGGTATTCGTGGTGGTGCCCAGATCCACCCGGATGCGCGCGAACATTCCGGGTCGAAGCTGCTTGCGCGTGTTGGGAAATTGCGCACGCACGCGCAACGTGCCGGTCTTCGCGTCGACCGCGCGATCGATGAAAACAAATTTTCCTTTTTCCGGCAGTGTGGAACCGTCCGCGAGCAATAGCGTGACCGGTAGCTGTTCAATCTTTTGTCCCGTGCGATAGCTTTCGTTTTGCGCTTTCAGAAAATCCACTTCGCTGACGTTGCAATAAAACCAGATCGGATCGAGCGTGGAAATCGTGACCAGCAAGGTGGGTTGGCCCTTGCCGACCAGGTCGCCAATCGAAACCTGTTTCCCGCCAATCAATCCGCTGACCGGCGCGCGAATATCGCAATAGCCGAGGTCGATTTTCGCCGCATCCACCCGCGCTTGCGCCGTGAGCACGCCGGCCTTGCTCACATCCTGCTCCGCCGTCGCGTTGTCGAGATCCTGCTGCGGCACCGCGTGTTTCTGAGCCAGCGGCGTCAGGCGGGCGACGTCCTTGTCGCTTTTGTTCAACGCCGCTTTTGCTTCCGCAAGAGCGCCCTCCGCTGCCGCCAGCCGCTCTTTGATCGGCTTGTCGTCCAGTTTAAAAAGCGGGTCGTTCTCTTTGACCTCCGTGCCTTCGGTAAACAGCATTTTGTCCACGAAACCTTCCACCCGCGCGCGCACCTCGACATTTTGCGGCGAATCCAACTGGCCAATAAATTCAACGGAACTCTCGGTGTTGGTAGGCACGATTTTCATCACTTCGACGGCCGGCGGAGGTGGCGGAGCGGCGGCTTCTTTTTTGCATCCAGAAAACAAGAGGGCGGCGGCTAACATGAGCAACACGGCCATGAGCACCTCTTTGAGGAATGTCTTCTTGGCAATTCCGGCCGGAACTGGTGATTTGGTTTTCATTGGGTCCTCCTTCAACTAACGCACCAAGGCGACAATAACCGGCCCCCAGATGGCGAGCAGCACATTGGCAATGGCGTAAGTGACCGTGAATCCCAGCACCGGCGTCATGCTGTCCGCTTCCTCGTTTGCGGCGCTCAAGGAAGCGGCGACGGTTTGCCCGCCGCATAACGCGCCGAGCAGCACGACCGGGTGTAGTTTTAAAACGAACCGGCCGAAGTAGAGTGCTGTGATAATGGGGACGAGGGTGACGATGACCCCGGCGAGCAGGATCGAAACGCCTTCCTGTTGAATGGCGGCAATGGCTTTCGGACCCGCGGACAATCCCACAGCTGCCGCGAATGCGCTCAGGCCGAATTCCGAAAGAATCCATTGCGCCGGCTGCGGAAGCGCTCCGAACACCGGGTAACGCGTATGCACCCAGCCAAAGCACAGTCCCGCGACGAGCACCCCGCCGCCGACGCCGAGCGTGGCCGGGATGCCGAATACCGGCACCGACACCAACCCCAGCATCGTTCCCAGCACGATGCCGAGCGCATGAAAGGCCAAATCACTTTGCCCGCCCGCCGGTTCAGGGCGCCCGAGCAAAGCCGCGACCCGATCCACTTCCGAAGGCCGGCCGGCCAGTTCAAAAATGTCACCGCGTCTCACTTCGGTGTTGGGAAGAATCGGCACGGGAAGTCCCTGCCGTTTGAAGCTGACCAG
>DASZPR010000527.1:0-4048 GCA_035550235.1 Verrucomicrobiia bacterium
TTCTGTAATTCCTCCAGCATCCCCTGGAGCTGCTCCGCGTTGTTGTGAATCTCACTCTCCAGCGTGCGGCGTTGCATCGCATTCGACACAGCGGCGCGCATGGTGGAAATATCAAAGGGCTTGTTGATGTAATCGCATGCCCGCAAGCGCAGCGCTTGGCGCATCGTGTCCGTGGTCTCGAACGCGGTCATCATCACGACTTCGATGGCCGGGTCCACGTATTTCAAGCGCTCCAACACTTCGATGCCCGACATGCCCTGCATGCGAATGTCGCACACGGCGACATCGACCTTTTGTTTCTGCGCGAGTTCAATGGCGGTCTTGCCATCGCAGGCCATGAGGATTTCGTATTCGTCCTTGAAAATGACACGTAGAGACTGGCGGGGACCCTCCTCGTCATCCACAATCAGCATCGTGCCCTTGCGGCGAGCCGGTGGCTGCGGTTCGGCTTCAAATGCCCCTGACGAGGCCGTCGTGGTCGAATTTTGTTCGGCTATCACGGTCGTTCCTAAGGCTGAAAACTTCTCTGACTAGTTCGCAGACTACATAATATCGGTAACTTAACAAGCGGAAATTGGAAGGGGGTTGTTGGTGATTGCGCCAAATGGATGGCCGGCACTTAAGGCCGTTGTCGCCAAACCCCTTGATCGTGAGATGACTTGAGACTTCCCGGTGACGCTGGTATCAACAACGCATCGACTCGCAAGCGCACAGTGAATTGGAAAAGTTGAAAGGGCGTTACGAGCGGCTCAGCCTGCTCTATCACGTCGGCAACGTCATCCACTCGACGCTCGATCCGCAGGAGGCGCTGCAGCTCATCGTGAACGAAGCCGTGCGCGTAATGCGCGGTTCGTCCGGCTCCGTCGTGCTCATCAATCCCACCACAAATTTTCTCGAAATCCAAGCCGCCAAAGGCCTGCCGGAAAACGCCGCTGAATTGAAATTGCGCGTCGGCGAAGGCATCACCGGCTGGGTCGCGCGCGTCGGCCAGCCTGCGCGTATCGGCGATGTGGCCAATGACCCTCGATACATCATGCTGCAACGCGGCGTGCGCTCCGAACTGGCTGTGCCATTGGAAGTGAACGGCGAAGTGCGCGGTGTGTTGAACGTGGATTCAGACCTGGAAAACGCGTTTAGCGCGGACGACCAGGAATTGCTCGAAGCGCTCGCGCTGCAGGCTTCGCGCGTGATTCACAATACGTGGTTGTACGAACAATTGCGCCTCAAAGCCCGCTTGTTCGAAGCGCTCGCCAACGTCAGCCGCATCATCAATTCCACGTTGAACCTCGATGACGCGCTGCAAGTGGTCACCGCGGAGACGTGCGTCCTGATGCGCGCGAAAATGTGCTCGCTGATGATGCTCGACGAAACCCGCGACTGGCTGGATTTGCGAGCGAGCTACGGCGCGAGCGAGGCTTACACGAGCAAGCCGCGGTTGAGTGTCGGCGAAAGCCTTCTCGGCGTGGTGGCGCGACGAAAAAAACCGCTGCAGGTCGCCAACGTCCAAATTTCCTCACGCTACCAGAATGTCGAAGTTGCCCGGCGCGAGGGGTTGGTGTCGCTGTTGAGCGTGCCCTTGCTGTTCGCCGGGCAAGCCATCGGCACATTGAGCGTTTACACGGGCATGCCGTATAATTTCTCTAACGAGGAAATCCGCATTCTCTCCGCGCTCGCCGAGCTTTCCGCCATCGCTATCGAAAAGGCGCGGTTGTACGAGCGCATCGTCGACGTGGAGGAGCAATTGCGCCAAAATGAAAAACTTTCCGCGCTCGGCCTGCTCGCCGCCGAAGTCGCGCACGAAATCCGCAATCCGCTGACCGTGATGAAGATGCTTTATCACTCGCTGGATTTGAAATTCCCCCCGGGTGACCCTCGCAACAAAGACACCCGGATTATCAGTGAGAAAATCGATCACCTGAACAAAATCGTGGAGCAAATCCTGGCCTTCGCGCGCACCAGCGAGCCAAAACTCGCGCCCGTGAATTTGAACCAGTTGCTGGACGAACTCGGTTTGCTGGTGCGACACAAACTCAAGAACCAAAACGTCGCGTGGAAAACGAAGCTGCAGCCGAATCTCCCGCAGATCACCGGCGACGCCACCCAGCTCGAGCAGGTGTTTTTGAATCTTATCTTGAATGCCGCCGAAGCCATGCCCAGCGGCGGCACGTTAACCATCACCGCCAAAGCCACCGCCACCGGAAAAGCAGGTTCGCGCTCGCCACTGGTCATCATTGAATTCCGCGACACCGGTGAAGGCATGACCGAAGAGCAACAACAGCGCGCGTTTACGTCTCTACTGAACACCACCAAGCGCACCGGCACCGGGCTCGGGCTCGCGATTGTTCATCGCATCATCGAAGCACATCACGGCAAACTCACGCTGCGCGCCAAACGCGGCGAAGGCACCGTCATTCGTGTCCTATTGCCGCAATAGAAGTTCAAATGACGAATCGAATGCGCCGACCGCTTTTTATTCGCCATTCGTCATTCTGATTTCAATCGCCTCGCCCCCCTCGCTTGCTGCCAACCCATTTGCCTGCTAGTTTGCGCCGCGTGCACAAGCGATTTTTCGTCGCCGCTATCGGACTCGGACTCCTTCTGAGTTCGTGCAGTCATCCCAACACGTCATCCGTCTCCGGCACTATTGAAGCCGATGAAGTTCACGTGGGCTCACGCTATGGCGGCCGGGTGCAAAAACTTTTGGCGCAGGAAGGCGACTCGCTCACCAACGGGCAAATCATCGCGGAACTGGACGCCGCCGAATTGCACGCGCGCCGCGACCGCATGGCCGCGCAATTGGCCGAGTTGGAAGCGGGCCCGCGCAAAGAAGAAATCGCCGCGGCAAAAGCGGATTGGGAAGCGCAACTCGCCGACCTCGATCTCGCTCGCACGAATGCAATCCGTTCCCAGGAGCTGTTCGCACAAAACACCGTTTCCGCCACGGAACGAGATCAAACAGTGAGCCGCGCCAATCTGCTTGAAAAAACCGCTGCGGCAGCGAAAAGCCGCTACGACCTGCTGCTCGCCGGCACGCGGCCGGAAGAAATTGCTCAAGCTCGCGCGGAATTGGCGGAATTGGACACGCAACTCAGTGAAATGAAAATCAGCGCTCCCTCGGATTGCACGCTGGAAGTGTTGAGCGTGAAGGTGGGTGATGTCCTCGCGCCAAACCAGCAGGTCGCCACGCTCATTTTGCCGCACATCTGGGTGCGTGTATATGTGCCCGAGACGTGGCTCGCGCGCATCAAAGTGGGCGACACTGCAAAAGTGCAAGTAGACGGCCATCCCGGAAGAGATTTTTCAGGCGTCGTCGAGCAAATCGCGCGCGAGGCGGAATTCACGCCGCGCAACGTGCAAACAGCGGAAGAGCGCGTGAAACAAGTATTCGGCATCAAAGTGCGTCTGGATAATTCGAACGACGACCTCCGCGCCGGTATGTCCGTCGACGTGACGTTTCCGAATGTCGGCAAATAAAACGTCCGATGCCCGCCGAAACCATGATCGAATGCGAGGGGTTGACCAAAAGATTCGGTCATTTCACGGCGGTCGATCACGTCAGCCTCAAAGTCGGCAAAGGCTCCATCTTCGGTTTTCTCGGGCCGAACGGCTCGGGCAAATCCACCGTGATCCGCATGCTCTGCGGTCTTTTGGAACCAACTGAAGGTTCGGCACGCATCGGTGGGTTCGATGTGGTGAAACAAAACGACGACATTAAAAACCTGATCGGCTACATGTCGCAGAAGTTTTCGCTCTACGACGAATTGACCGCGCACGAGAATCTTCAATTTTACGGCCGCCTCTACGGCTTGGGTGGCCCAGCATTGGCTAAACGGCGCGATGAACTCGTCGCGCTCACGCACCTTGAGCCTTATCTGGATCGGCGTGCGGCGTTGCTCTCGGGCGGTTGGCGTCAACGCCTCGCCATGGCGTGCTCGCTCATGCATCACCCGACCGTTTTGTTTTTGGACGAGCCGACGGCGGGCATCGATCCGGTGGCGCGGCGCGAACTGTGGGATTTATTGTTCGAATTTTCCAGCCAGGGCATGAC
>DASZPR010000528.1:0-9390 GCA_035550235.1 Verrucomicrobiia bacterium
GGTCGGCGGGTACATCTCAAAAAGAGCCCAGGCGACGACAAGGATGACGAGGATGAATCTCCAGAGGTTATTTCGGTTCATGGGGGGCGTTAGGATGCGCTGTCTTCACCGGAGCGTTCGCGGATTTCAGCGATGGCGCCTTTGGTGATTTCAAATTTCGCGTCGGCGGAACGGATGGAAACGGAATCTTCCTTGACCGTGATGACCGTGGCGATGATGCCGCTGGACGTCACAATTTTGTCACCGGATTTGACCGTTTTGAGCATGGCCTGTTGCTCTTTGGCCTTTTTCTGCTGGGGACGGATGAGGACGAAATAGAAGATAACAAAGAGCAGAACCATCGGCACGATGCTCACCAGGGGGTTGGGAGCCTGTCCGTTTGCGGGTGGTTGCCCCATCGCGAAAATGGTGCTTACGTTCATCAGATACATAGTTTCAAATCAAGAGCCGCTAAGTTTAGGGGTGCAAAGGGTTTTGGCAAGTGATTATCAAGGAGGGCGGAAACTTGAAAATAACGGCGCCTTGCTTGAGTGAATTGGAATTGGATGTGTGGTTTCTCACTCGACCCATTTTTAGAATGATTCTCAATGGTGGCTTGCACTGAAAGGGACGCGCGGTCTGCGAGCTCGGGAAATATCGGGCTGCGTTCCTTTGGTATATACCCCCCTCGCACTCCCTGTAATAGGCTGGAACGCGTTGAACAAGAAAGGGAATTGCGGGAAATTGGGAGCCGGCCGGAGTTAAACGTGCCGAAGCCCTTCTCCCAAGAACTACTCATTTTCGCATTTGCCGCTCGTGCCATACCCTCCTTTCCTCCCATTAGACAATTTAGGCAAGGGGCTCACTCAATCTTGGGGAACTGATTCGCACGAGCGGGGACGCCCGTGCCACCAGACGACGAACGCGGCGTCCTTTCGGAGCGCCGCGTTCGCAGACCAAACAACAATGAACCAAACCGATATTACTTGGGCGTGAAGGCTTTATTCACGTTGAACGAGCCACTACAAACTTTGACCACGTCATTGGAAGTGGATGTCGGCGAGCGGAGCGTGACGTAGTTGAAAGAGCCGTTGATCAAGGTTTTCTTGGGAGTCAGACGCCCATTGATGGTGGCTCCGCCGAGGCTGTCACCGCTGCCGGCCAGGGGCAGGGGAATGACCTGCGCACCCGCGGCGAACCGGGTTTGGTCCGCGCTGATAAGCGCCGGAGTGAAAGGGGGGCCGCCATAGAGGAAGAGCAAATTCGTATACACTGAGGTGCCAGTGGTAGTGTCCACCACTTCGATGAAATCGCCGGGTGTGCTTGGGTCGGAACTGGCGTTCTGAACGTAAACCACGGCCAAATGTGAGGAGTTGGTGGCGCCAGTCGCAATGACGGCATCCTGGATCAGGGATTTGTTATTGAGCTTTTGAGAGACAATGGCGCCATCGACATTGGTGGTGACGCAAGTGCCTTTGAATGTGACTTGAAAGACGTTTTGCCCGAATCCCTGGGCGGCGATTGCGAGCAAGCCGGATAGGATTACCATCATGAGTTTTGAATTTTTCATGCCGCGATTTTAGAAAACCGTGGCCAGCTTTAAATGGGGATATTTCCTGCTTTCCGAGGAGGGTTTTTGCCCAGCGGGCCGTTTACGGAGTTTAAGAGTTTGGGAATTGACGAGTTTAAGAGTAGCCGCCGAGGTGACGAGGCGGAGGTTTGAGGACTCCGCCTCCTTACGTCGGTGGCTACGGGGGATTCGGCGCTATTTAGAGTTCCAGGACTTTTTCGAATTGGGTCAGGTTTCGGGCGGCGCGTTGAGTGACAAGGGCCACGTCTTCGATGCGAACGCCGCCGATTTCCGGGTAATAGAGGCCGGGTTCCACGGTGACGACGTGGCCGGCTTTCAATACCCCGCGTGACGACGAGCCGATGCGCGGGGCTTCGTGGATTTCCAAACCGAGGCCGTGGCCGGTGCCGTGAAAAAATCCCTCCATACGGCCGTTGTGGCGGCCGGTTTTGTAGCCTTCCTGCTCGAACACACCGAGAATAGCCTGGTGAATTTCCGCGGTGGGAGCGCCGTCGTGGATTTTCTTGAAAGCCAGCATCTGGCCGCGCAGAACGGTGTCATACAACTTGCGCTGTGCTTCGCTCGCGCGGCCGCGCACGACCGTGCGGGTGATATCGCCGAAATAACCGGTCTTTTGCGAGCGCGGAAAAATATCAACGATGATCAGTTCATTGGCGAACAATTGACCGTGACCGGCTTCGTGCGGATCGCAACCTTGTTTGCCGCCGGCGACGATCGTGTGTGCCGCCAGGCCCCCGGCCTGCAGGATGGCGCAATCAATAATGGACCGCAGTTTCTCGGAGGTGAGCGGCGCGCCGTGATACATGAGGCGGCGGTCGCGGGAAACCTTGGCGGATTTGATTGCCTGCATGGCTTCGGCCATGCCGACTTCGGCCATCATCAGCGCAGCGCTGATCTTTTTCACTTCGGCAGGCGATTTCAGTTCGCGTTCGGAAAAAAAGTCCGGCTTTACGCGCACGGAAACGCGGAGGTGCTGCAATTCGGTGGCGAGGCCGAGCGGAAAGTTGGACGGAACGAAAACGGATGAAATTTTTTTCTCGCGCAGGATGGCTTGGATGATGTGCGCGAAGCTGGTTTGCTTGAGGCCGCGGGCGCGCAATTTTTTCTGGTAATCGCTGAGCGAGAGGACGCGGCAATGCGGCGCCTGGTGGCGGGCGCGGTCAATCTCCAAATCGCTCATCACCACGAGGTCTTTCCCACGCAGGCGCAGGAAAATGAAGGGGTCTGGCACAAACATGCCGGTGGCATACAGCATGTTCGCATCGTGGTCGCTATCGGCGACAATAAGCAAGTTTTGCGGCGAGGAAGGCATGAGTGCGAAGTTTAAGAGTTTAAGAGTTGAGGGGTTTGAGAGTTGTGAAGAGTGCGTTGAGCGCCAACGGACTGATGATTGTTGGAATTCATTAACTCTTAAATTCCTAAACTCTTTAACTGATTCAGCCCGCTCCCACCCCGAACAGGCGATCCCCGGCGTCTCCGAGGCCGGGGAGGATGTAGCCTTTGTGGTTTAATTTCTTGTCGACGGCGGCGGTGAAAATTGGGAGGCGCGGATAAAACTGGCGCACGTGGCGGATGCCTTCCGGCGCGGCAATGAGGTTGACCATCCGGACATGCTTCGCGCCGAGTTCGGTGAGCAAATCCATCGCGGCCACCGCGCTGCCGCCGGTCGCGAGCATCGGATCGATGAGGACGACTTCAAAATTGCTCAAATCCGGCGGAAGACTTTTGTGATAAAACATCGCCTTCTGTGTGGTCTCCTCGCGTTTGAGGCCGATGAAGCCGACCCGCGCGTGAGGAATCAATTGCAGAATCGAGTCCAGCATGCCCAGTCCGGCGCGCAGGATCGGGACGAGCACGACTTCCCGTTGCAGATTATACCCGCGGGCGGTCATGAGCGGCGTCTGCACCATGGTGGCTTTCAAGGCGAACGAGCGCGTGGCTTCGTGCAACATGAGCGCGGCCATTTCGCTGAGCACGCGCCGGAATTCCTGTGGGCGCGTGCGCTTGTCACGCAGACGCGTGAGATTGTGCTGCACCAGCGGGTGGGAGATGACGGTGACGCCCTTCACATCAATGGGAAAACATGGGGGCCAGGAAGTACAAGTGGCCTTCCTGGAGCCTCGGCGCATCAAATCCCAAATCGACTTTGATGGATTTGGTTTCCGCTTTGCTCTCCCCGAACATGTGGAAGAAATCCGAAAGGTCGTAGCGTTCCTGGTATTGAATCAGGTTCGCCTCGCCGTTGATACCGCCCAGGTCTTTGGCGCGGGCAACGGCGGTTTGAAAATTCCCGACTTCGTCAACAAAGCCGAGTTTCTCGGCTTCGGTGCCCGACAACACGCGGCCGTCCGCGTAGTCGGTCCAATTTTCCACCAGCGCATGACCTTCGGATTTATTTTTATCGTGGGCTTCCGCGCGGCCTTGCTCGACCACGTCTTTGAAGTCGCCGTAGACTTCGGTGATAAGACCCTGGACCATGGCGCGTTCTTCGGCCGGGATTTCGTTGGTCTCGCGCGTGCCGCTCATCATGTCCTTGAACTTGCCGCTTTTGTAGACTTCCGGCAGGACGCCGACTTTGTCGAGGAGACCGCGATAATTCCAGCCGTGCATGATGACGCCGATGCTGCCGGTGATGGTCATCTTATTGGCGACGATGTAACGGCAGGGCGCCGAAATATAATAGCCGCCGGAGGCCGCGAGGTTGCCCATGGAAACAATCACGGGCTTGGCCTTGCTTTTGTCGAGATCGGAGCCGTTGCTCTTTTTGCCGGCCTGGAAATTCTTGATGGCATCGCTGATTTCGTCCGAGGCGAGCACTTCACCGCCGGGCGAGTCGACGCGGAGAATCACCGCTTTGACCTTGCGATCATCCTGCGCGCGGTCCAATTGCGCCTTGATAACATCCACCATGCTGTAACCTTGCTGATTGATGGGGCTGCCGGTGATGATGCCGTTGACATCGACCACGGCAATCTTGGCGGAACCGCCGTTTTCCTCGAGGATATTTTCGTCGAGGCGCGGTCCGGCGAAACGCGAACTGGTGACGCTGCGCGAACCGCTGACGCGGACGACGCTGCCGGCCAACTGGCTGAAATTGACGAGCACGCTCAGGGCAAGGAGCACGAGCAGGATGATGGCGAAAACCATCCACCCGCGGCCTCGCTTTTGCGGACGCGGCTGGCTGGGCGGGACGATGACCGGCGGCGGTGGTACAAATGGGGGCGGCGGCGGCGGTGTCGCGGGCGGAATTGAATCATCCATAGTGCGGGCAAAATACCGCAGATGGGAAAAACGGGCAAGAGTAAGAAGGGAGGAAAAGCTCCAAAGGCCAAGCGTCCAAGCTCCAGAGAAGCCCCAAACTTCAAGTGCCCATTTCGACCCACGTTGTTGGAGCTTGAGGATTTGGGATTTCTCTGGAGCTTGGACGCTTGGTCCTTGGTGTTTGCTTTCAATGCTTGTCTTCGTTTTGTTTCTTGAATTGCCGGGGCGGCGTTCCTATTGTCGACCTATGAAACGGATTTCTTTCTTTCTCATGACCGTGCTGCTCGCGGCGCCGGTCATTGTTCCCGCGCAAGACGCGGCGACGGAAGAGCGGTTGAATAAGCTCAGCGCGCAGATCGATGTTTTGGTCGAAGCCAAGGAAGCGCAAAACAAAAGAATTGAGGCGCTCGAGAGGCAGGTCAGCGATTTACAATCGCAAGTGAGCAAGCCCTCGGGAAACTATGCCTCGGTGGATGATTTGAAAAAGGTGGCGGACGGGGTCAACGAAGTCGACAGGAAGCGCAAGGCAGACAGGGAGGATGTGGCTGATGAGTTGGAAAAACTCCGCAAGGCCCTCATCGGTGGCGCGGGCAGCAGTGGCGGGCGGCGAACCTCCGTGACGCCAGCCGAAACGCCGAAGGCGACGTTCGATCCGGCGACGCCGCACATGGAATACCAGGTTCAGAGCGGCGACAGCCTGAGTGCCATTGCCAAAGCCTACCGTGACAAGGGTGTCAAAGTGACGCTCCAACAGATTCTGGCGGCGAATCCCGGGTTAAAACCGGAGAGCATGAAGGTTGGCCAGAAGATTATTATTCCGGCCTCTGCGCCATAACGTAGGTGCTGCGTGTTCCGTGATTCGTGATGCCGGAAATCGGCGCCGGGGAGTGAGGGCGCTCACGGTAGACCAGGATGAGCAGGAGGATTCCGAGCGCGACACGGTACCAGCCGAAGGCATTGAAGGTGTGATTCTGCACGTAATGCAGGAGCCATTTCACGGCGATGAAGGAGACAACGGCGGCAATCACGGTGCTCAATAGAACCATGCTCCAATTTTCATGCGGTGCGCCGTGATGCATGGCCTTGAAGATTTTTAAGCCACCGGCGGCGAGCATGGTGGTGATGCCGACGAGGAAGGAGAATTCAGTCGCCAGCGGGCGGTTCAGACCAAGCAACAAGGCGAAGACAATGGTGGCGCCTGACCGCGAGGTTCCGGGAAAAACCGCGGCGAGCAGCTGGCCAATCGCAACGGCAATGACCACCGGCCACGTGATTTCATCGCGCAACTTTTTACCGCGCAGCCAGAATTCAACCAGCAGGAAGGCGATGCCGCCGACAAGCATGGCGATGGCGATGGGCAGCGGATTGTCGCTGAGTTTCAACCCCTTTTTATCGAGCACGAAGCCGACTGCGCCGGTGATGATAAACGCCACGGCGATTTTCAGCATATAATCCTGCGTCGCTTTTTCCCGCCATTGAAAAAGGAACTGATGAAAACGTTTGTGGAAGAGGGGAATGACGGCGACGACCGCGCCGCATTGGATGACGATATTGAAAAGATCCGTCTGGTGGCTGTGCATCCAATTTTCGACGAGCAGCAAGTGGCCGGTGGAGGAAACAGGGATGAACTCGGTGATTCCCTCGACGATCCCGAGTATGACGGCGATTATCCAATCAGGCATCCGTGGGATAAACGGGAAATTGACGCGGAAGACAAGAAAAATGCGGTGGAAAAAATGAAACGTGAAACGTAAAACGTGAAGAGCGTGCGAAAGCTTAATTCACGTTTTACGTTTCACGTTTCAAGAACACCTATTTCGCCCGCTTGGCGAACATCGAGAAGCCGCCCTTGGCCTCGTCGGAATTCTTGCGGACTTTCAACTGGCCGAGAATGGAATGCCAGCCGATGTAAATCTTGTGCCACTGGTTTTCCACGTTGCGCAGGGCGCCTTCGTTCATCTCGCTGAGGTAACGCAGCGAGGGCGCGTTGCCGATGAGCGTGTGGATTTCCTCTTTCGTGGGCGAGTTGACTTCGATGGAAGAAAGAATCAGTTCGAGCTCCTGCACGAGGACGCTTTTGACTTCCAGGAACTGGATTTCATCCTCGGGGCCGAATTTCTTGCCGCGCGCCAGATTGGTATAGCGGTTGAACTGCTTCCAGCACTCCAGATAATTTTCCATCTGGGCGGTCAGTTGATCGTATTTTTTGGCTGTGCTCATAGTAGTGAGTGCGTTGGTTCAAATCATAGCGGTCCGGCGGGGGAAAGGAATATAAAGGCGCCCCCGCGCGCTTCGCGGGCGGTGATGTGCAAACTGGCAAAATGGATTCGAAATTCGGACAAGGGCAGGTGCGCCTTGCGCGCCTCGGCAAACAGGCGCAACACTTCATCCGCCACTTCCTCCAAAATTTCCACCGGGTAGGATGACGAAACCGTGCAGGTCACGATGTGGCCTTCACGATCGACCGTCATGCTGCCGGATGGCAGGCGCTGAAGGGCGGGGCGGGGTTTGGCAAATAGGTTTAGGAGTCCCATGTGGTAATGAGCTTTTTGGATTTTTCAAAAATGGCGCCGGCATCCGAGGACGTGGGCCACGAAACGAGGAAGGTCTTGTTCTTTGCCGGCATAAATACCAGCTTGCGATCGAGGTTTTGCGCGCGAATGTGCGACAAGGGGCCGGCTTCCACTTTTTCACTGAGGCGCTGCACGGCGTCGTTGGCGTACCGCATCCAGCCGGCGAGTTCCGCTTCCGACTGTGTGCCCCAGCCTTCGGGGGTGCCTTTGGGATCGTTCGGCGCGGTCACAACCCATTCGCCGCCTTCGCGCGTGAGCGTCGCGAGCCGCCAAACCGTTTTGCGATGTTCCGCTTCCTCTGGACTTTCGCCTTCCATCGGGTTCGAAATCTCGTCCATGGCCTGGGCGGTTTCGAGCAGGAGGGCGTTGATGGATTTGGTAATGGTTCGTTCGCGCTCCGGTTCGGCCGGGAGCGTTTCGAACGTGCCGGATTTCCATCCGAGAATTCTGCGGAAGGCCGCTTCCCCGCGGGCGCCTTCAGTTTCGGCGTCAATCAGGTCGCCGTTCAAGATCCAAATTTTTCCCACGAGCGAACCGCGCGTGATGCGGAAGACGGTGGAGCTTTGGGAGAGACATTCCATCTGGAGAATGTCCATGAGGCTCTTGCTCTGGATGCCGCGGAAGCCGCTTTCGTTGTCGCGACCAAGCAAGGATTCCAGGCATTCGAGGAACATCTGCATGTTCTGCTGCGTGTCGGGTTTGAGCCAGAAAAGATCGACGCCCAACGCGTAGGCGCGGGAGCGGAATTCCTCGTCCTGCACGCCCGTCATCACCACAGTGCGCAGCTCGGGGAAACGGCGGCGGACGATGGAGAGCACCTGGAGGCCGTCCATCTTGGGCATCTTCAAATCGCAAATCAGCACGCGGAAGGGATCCGCTTCAAGCAACGCCAGGGCGCGCGCGCCGCTGGTGGACGTGTGGATCTCAGGTTTGCTCGGAAGTTGTGCGAGCCATTCCTTATACAACTCCAGGAACACCGGATCGTCATCCAGGATTAAAATTTTTTGCTGCGCATCCATACAAAATTTAATGCCTCACTCCCCGCTTATCAGGGGCACTGAAGCAAAAGTCATACACTCTATAGCAGTCTGTATTCCCGCAGCGGGTAATCTCTCCACTTTCTTCACAATTTTCTGCTAACGCGGGGGCTGGAGCAAATCCGCCGCACTACAGCGTTATTCCTTCGGGGTTTTAAAGGGCAAAAAGGAGGCGGCCCCGGGACAACGAAGTCCATGGATGAGACAAACGGCGCGGCAAAGAATGCCCCGGTTGCGGGGAAACTCCGCTGTGCTGTTCGTCATGCGGGCTTTAAATTCAAACAGTGAGAAAAAGGTTTAATTGATGGCACAAAACCTGCACCCATCGGCATTTAAATCGTCGAAGCGCGGCCCGTCGAGTCAGCAAGACGTTCTGAAAATGTTAAACTTTTTCAAAAACCTGTTTGGATCCGGTGAGGCGGAAACACCCGCCCACAGCAACGGCAACGGCAATGGCTACGCCGCCACGACTGCGGCGCCACCGGCCCCGGCCCCCGTGCAGGTGCAGGCCCGTACTGTTGTTCAAAAGCCCCAGCCCGCCGTTCATCGTGCCCAGCCGCCCATGCCGACAGCGACACACGCTCCGGCTGCTCCCGCCCGTTCTTTTGCCAGCCCGCCTGCTTCCGCCGAGGGCGTCAGCCTCCCGCTTCATACGATCATTGCAGTGTTGCCTCTGGAACTGAAATCCCGCATCCGCCTGACGAACGTCTCGGATACTTACGTGACGATTCCGCTGGATCAAGTGCTTGTGCAGCTCGGCAGTGGCGTGGTGAGAATTTCCTATGGCGAACTGCGCGCGCTGGCGCCCAATGTTTTTTCCAGTCATGCGGATCTGGACCAAAGCGAAATCGCTCTTCCGTTGAATGAGATTTTGCCGCAGATCAATCCCGCGCTCATCGGCCGCCGTCAGAGCCAGCGGCAAGTCCAGGTTCCGGAAGATGTTCATGGG
>DASZPR010000529.1:0-1862 GCA_035550235.1 Verrucomicrobiia bacterium
CCACAGTTATGATGGACTGGCCGATGGGGACGAATGTGATTTCTGTTTACGGTTCTTGCATGGGCGATGCGAGTATCTACACAACTGCCACTTTCGGTGTTATTGGCGGCATCGGCCACGAACCCGTCCGGCAGGCAGCACGTGAATTTGTAAAAATTGCTGAAACGCATTTCGACAACGCTGTTCCAACGAAGGATTTTCCGTACCCAAAACCAGGACGTATTCATTTTTATCTGGTGGGCTATGAAAATGTCCGGATTATCGATGTTGATGAGGGTTCCTTGAATAAGGGTGCCAGTAAATATTCGGATTTGGGTGCTGCCGGTCAAAAACTCATTACTGAATTGCGACAAATCGTGCAAAAGAATGATTAGCCGTTGCTCTGCCTTGCTTGGAATTACCTGATTGGGTATAATTCCAACATGACTGTTACGCTGACACCTGACCAAGAGAAGGTGATTGCAGACCTCATAAAAAGCGGCGTCTACTGTTCGATCGATGATGTAATCGCTGAAAGTCTCAGGATGTTGCAGGATCACGAAGAATTCATCCGCGCAAATACGACCGATCTGCGTGAAAAAATTTCCGTTGGTGTCGAGCAAATCAAGCGAGGTGAAGTTTTGGATGGCCGGGAGGTATTTGACCGTATTTTGGGAAAAAATCCAAAGCGGCCTCGTTCGTAAACATGAGTTTGTTTGGCGCTTGGAATTTCTCTGGAACTTGGAACTTGGAATTTGGAGCTTCGATTCCATTTCTTTCCTTGATTTCCCGCGCATTCCGCCGTTTCCTCTCCAACACATTTGATTCCTAACTCTTAAAGTAAAATTGATCATGGCCTACAAAGATGTCACGCCGCCTGCTGGCGGAAAAATTTCGATCCAAAACGGCAAACTCAACGTCCCGGAAAATCCCATCGTTCCCTTCATCCGCGGCGATGGCACCGGCCCCGACATCTGGGCCGCCAGCGTGCGCGTCTTCGACGCCGCAGTGCAAAAGGCCTACGGCGGCAAACGCAAAATTTCCTGGTTCGAAGTCTTCGCCGGTGAAGCTGCGAAAAATAAATTCGACAATTGGCTCCCCGACGACACCGTCGAAGCCTTCAAGGAATATCTCGTCGGCATCAAAGGCCCGCTCACCACACCCGTCGGCGGCGGCATTCGCTCGTTGAACGTCGCGCTGCGCCAGATGCTCGACCTCTATGTCTGTCTGCGCCCCGTCCAATGGTTCAAAGGCGTTCCCTCGCCCGTGAAACATCCCGAGAAAGTCGAGATGACCATCTTCCGCGAAAACACCGAGGACATTTACGCCGGCATCGAATACGCCGGCGGCACGCCCGAAGCGCAAAAAGTTTTGGATTTTCTCGCGAAGGAATTTCCCAAGCAATTCGATAAAATCCGTTTCGGCACCAAAGCCAAAGCCGAGGAATTCTGGGCCGCCGTCGGCGCGAAGGATTTCCCGACCGACGTCAAAGTCGGCATCGGCATCAAGCCCGTCAGCTATTCCGGCAGCGTGCGCCTCATCCACAGCGCCCTCAGCTACGCGATTAAATTCAAACGCAAGAGCCTGACGATTGTTCACAAGGGGAACATCATGAAGTTCACCGAAGGCGGCTTCCGCGATTGGGGTTACGAAGTCGCGAAGAAATTTTTCGGCGCCGTGGAAATCGACGGCGGCCCGTGGTGCAAAATTCCCGAAGGCAAACCCGGCGCTGGCCTCATCATCAAGGACTCCATCGCCGATATCACCCTCCAGCAAGTGCTCACGCGCCCCGAGGATTTCGATGTCATCGCGACCCTCAACCTCAACGGCGACTATCTGAGCGACGCCCTCGCCGCGCAAGTCGGCGGCATCGGCATCGCGCC
>DASZPR010000530.1:0-10969 GCA_035550235.1 Verrucomicrobiia bacterium
TATTCGCTTAACAAAATCCCTGTCCCGAGGCCAAACAACAATCAGCAGTTACCCTACAACGGGAAGCTCCAAGCACCAACAACCAAGCTCCAGAGAAGATCCAAATCCCAAATCCCAAAAGCGCTCCGGAACGCAAAACCGGAATTGGAACTTGGTGCTTGGAGTTTCTCTGGAGCTTGGTTGTTGGGATTTGGAGCTTTTAATCGGCTATTGGCAACGGAGCCATGGCAATTTAGTCTCTGGCGCGATGAGCATTTTAGAAGAACTGGAGTGGCGAGGGTTAATCGCCGATTGCACGGACAAGGCCGAACTGGCCAAACGCGTCGCCGCTCCGCTCACGCTTTATTGCGGATTCGATCCGACGGCGGACAGTTTGCACGTGGGAAACCTCGTTCCCTTGCTGGCGCTGCGACGTTTTCAATTGCTGGGGCATCATCCGATTGCGGTCGCGGGCGGCGCGACGGGTTCCATCGGCGATCCGAGCGGCAAAACGCAGGAGCGGCAGTTGCTCACAAAGGAAGTCCTCAACCACAACATCGCTCACGTGAAGGAGCAGTTGAAACGGTTGCTGGATTTTGAGACGGCCACGAATCCCGCGCGACTCGTCGACAATGCGACGTGGACTGCGCCGGTGAGTTACCTGGAATTTCTGCGCGATATCGGAAAACATTTTTCTGTAAACCAAATGGTGGCGAAGGAGAGCGTGCGCGCGCGCATGGAAGATCGCGAAGCAGGCATCAGCTACACGGAGTTCAGTTACATGCTGCTGCAGGCGTTTGATTTTTATGTGCTGTGCCGCGATATGAATTGCGACCTGCAAATCGGCGGCAGCGATCAATGGGGCAATATCACGGCGGGCATTGATCTGACGCGGAAGAAATTGAGCAAAACGGTTTACGGCCTGACGCTGCCGCTCATCACGAACTCGGACGGGTCGAAATTCGGCAAGACGGCCGCGGGCGCAATTTGGCTCGATGCGAAAAAAACGAGTGTCTACCGCTTTTACCAGTTTTGGATCAACACCGACGACCGCGACGTGGTGCGCTATCTGAAGTTTTTCACGTTTTTAGAGCGCGAAAAAATTGCGGAACTGGAAAAGCAGCATCAGGAGAATCCCGGCGCGCGGGCCGCGCATCACGAACTCGCGAAAGTCATGACGAGTTTGATTCATGGCGAGAACGCGATGCAGGATGCAATTCGCGCCAGCCAGATTCTTTTCGGCGGCGAACTTGCAGGAATTTCCGAAGCGACGTTCAACGACATCGTTGGCGAAATTCCGACGAAAGAACTGGAGGCCGCGAAACTCGGTGATACTGGCATGCCGCTCGTGGAATTGCTAGTGCACGGCGGACTTTGCCCATCGAAGGGTCAGGCGCGAAAGGATATCGAAGGCGGCGGCGTGAACGTCAATAACGTGCGTGAGACGAATTTTCAGCGGGCTGTCACCGCGAGTGATTTGCTGTTCGGCAAACATTTGCTGTTGCGCAAGGGGAAGAAAAACTACGTAGTAGTCACGGTGAAATAATCGCATGGAAGTTTTTATTGTTGTCACCGTCCTTTGGATTTTCTCCGTTTGCATGCATGAGTTCGGACATGCGCTTGTCGCCTATTGGGGCGGCGATCATACGGTGAAGGACAAGGGTTATCTCACGCTGAATCCGTTTCATTATACGCATCCGGTCTACAGCATTCTGATACCGGTTTTGATGGTGGTGATGGGCGGCATTGGACTGCCGGGCGGTGCGGTTTATATCGAGCATCAATTGCTGCGTTCGCGAACGTGGGAAACCGCGGTGGCACTGGCGGGCATCGCGATCAACTGGCTGATGGTTCTGTTTCTCGCGGCGTTTTTCAAGTTGGGGATCATTCCGAATGACCCGACCAATCTCGCGTGCGTTTCGTTCGGCTTGTTGTTGCAATTGGAAGTTGGCGCCATTTTGTTGAACCTGATTCCGATCCCGCCGCTGGATGGTTTTCAGGCAATTGCGCCGTGGCTGCCGCGCAATCTTCGTGATCAGCTTTTTTCGATGTCCAACATGAGCATGTGGATTTTGTTTCTCGCGCTTTGGTACGTGACGCCGATCAACCAGGCGTTTTGGAACAGTATATGGTTCATTACGGATCATCTGGGGGTGGATTCTTACACGACTTACGTGGTGGGAATGCACGCGTTCCGGTTTTGGGAGCGATAGACTTCGCGCTCTTCTCAAAATTAATTTCCGGGTTGGATATAGCGCGGTTCCCCCTCACCCCGACCCTCTCCCTCAGGGAGAGGGAGAAACTGTATCGCACCATCTGAAAATCGTAGGTTTGTGTCTCAATCCAGCATCAGAAGTTTGTGGTCTCTTTGCGGGTCTTTTCACTACGACTTCTTTCTCAGAATAAAGTTGAAATTCAACCGCAACCGGAGCATACCCTGCCCTCCAACCCTCATGGAAAGGAACAAACTTATGTCGCTCCGGAGAAAAATTATCTTCGCTTTCTTCACCGCCCTGGCCACCGCCGCACAAGCCCAGCAGACGCTACCTGATAAAACTTCGCTGACCTCGACGGCCATTGAATGGAATTCACTCGCGGTCAAAACCAATGCGACCGGTTCCAGCCGGAAGTTTTTTGAAGGCGCCACTTCCAGTCTCGACGCGCTGGAGTGCCACGCTTCCACTCTTAATCCCGGCGCGACCAATCACGTGATTCTCAAGCGCCCGAACGATGAAGTTATCATCGTGAAGGAGGGGACTATCGAGGCGTTCGTCGGTGACAAGTGGGTTCGGGTTGGGCCAGGTTCGGTTATATTCAATGCCGCCAACGTTCCGCAATCCATGCGGAATCCCGGTGATGTCCCGGCCACGTATCACGTTATTACGTTTCGTCCGGCCGCGCCCAAATCGCCGAGTGCTGAAAAACAAAATTAGTTTTGCTCGGCCGCCTTGCAATGGCTGTAACCAAAGACCGGTGCAATCCATCCAAAGGAAGACAGTCCAAATGGATACCCGTGATTTCCATCCCGTCGCACCCGAACTTTAACCTATGCCCGCCCAACTCATCCGCCTCGGTGCGTTTGCTTTTCTTCTAATGACTGCCTCCAACCTTCACGCCGCGCCAGGCGTTACGGTCGTGCCCAATGAAGCTTCCAACCGCGTCGATGTGCTCGTGGACGGCCAGCCATTCACTTCCTACATCTGGCCGGACACGTTGAAAAAGCCGGTGCTGTATCCGCTGCGCGCGGCCAGCGGAACCATTGTTACGCGCGGATACCCGCTCGAACCGCGCGCGGGCGAGCGGACGGATCATCCGCATCATGTGGGGCTTTGGTTAAATTACGAAAATGTGAACGGCGTGGATTTTTGGAATAATTCATCGGCGCTGTCGGCGGAGCAACAGGCCAAAATGGGAACGATTGTGCATCGGCGCATTGTCAAAACGAGCAACGGCGCGGACCACGGCGAGCTTGAAGTGGAGATGGATTGGTTGATTGGCGGCCAGCCGATTTTACATGAGACGGCGGATTTTATCTTTCGCGCCAGCCCGGGCGTGCGCGTCGTGGATCGGATTTCCACTCTCACCGCCCTCGACAAACCGGTGGTGTTTAAGGACGCAAAGGACGGCCTGTTTGCTATGCGCGTGCGGCGGGAACTGGAACAACCCTCCACCGAAGCCGCCACTTACACCGATGGCAGCGGCCGGGCCACCACGGTCAAGGCCATGGATACGAATGGCGTGACGGGACTCTATCGCAGCAGTGAGGGCAAGACTGGAGACGCCGTTTGGGGGACGCGTGGACGCTGGACGATGTTGACCGGCAAAGTGAATCAGGAAGACATCACGCTCGTCATGCTCGACCATCCCAAAAACGCAGGGTTTCCGACTTACTGGCACGCGCGCGGCTACGGATTGTTTGCCGCGAACCCGCTCGGCCAGGCGGCTTTTAGCGGCGGGAAAGAGAAATTGAATTTCACCATTCAGCCAAAACAGTCCGCGACATTTCGATATCGCGTGAGCGTGCTCGATGGCGCCGCGACGCCGGACGAGGCTGAGGCGCAATACAATCAGTTTGTGAACGAAGTGAAATAAATATTCTGCGCATGAACAAAATCCCTCGCCGTCGATTCATCCGCAATTCACTGCTGGCCGCCGCCGCCTTCAAGACTTGGCCGCTCATGGCTCAATCCGCCAAGCTGCGCGTCGTCGGCGCGAATGATGATGTTCGTGTCGCGGTGGTTGGTTTCAATGGCCGCGGCAAAAATCACATCGAAGCTTTCAGCAAAATGAAAGGGGCGAGATTGGTTGCGTTGTGCGATGTGGACAGCGTCGTGTTAGGGAAGGAATTGCAGAAAGCGACCGAGGCCGGCAATAAAGTCGAAGGCTACACGGACGTCCGAAAATTGCTCGAAAACAAAGACATCGATGCGGTCACTTTCGCCACGCCGCATCACTGGCATGCACTCGGCGCCATTTGGGCAGCGCAGGCGGGCAAGGATGTTTATGTGGAGAAGCCGGCGTCTCATGAAGTTTGGGAAGGACGCAAAATGGTGGAGGCGGCGCGCAAATATAATCGCATGATGCAGGTCGGCGCGCAGTGCCGGTCCAGTGTGGGATTGCAGGAGGCGATTGCGTGGCTGCACGAAGGGCATTTGGGAAAAATTATTCGCGCGCGCGGGCTTTGTTACAAACGCCGCGAAAGTATTGGCAAAACCACAGGGCCCCAGCCGATTCCCGAAAGCGTTAATTACGATTTATGGTGCGGCCCCGCGCCAATCGATCCGCCGCGCCGCAACAGCAAGAAGAACGGCTCTATTCATTACGAGTGGCATTGGTTCTGGGAATACGGCAATGGCGACCTCGGCAACCAGGGCATCCACCAGATGGACATCGCGCGCTGGGCATTAGGCGAACCGGAAATTTCGCCGCGCGTCCTCAGCGTTGGCGGAAGGTTGGGCTATGAGGACGACGGCCAGACGCCGAACACGCAGATTGTTTTTCACGATTACAAGGCGGCCCCGCTCATCTTCGAAGTGCGCGGCTTGCCCGCTGCCGAGGGTTCAACCAAAATGGATGCGTATCACGGCGCGAGCATCGGCGTGGTGATTGATTGCGAAGGCGGTTCGATCGTGATTCCGAGTTACACGAAGGCAATCGTTCGCGACCGGGATGGCAAGGAAATTAAAACTTACGAAGCGGGCGGGGATCATTTCGCGAATTTTATTCAAGCTGTCCGCAGCCGTCGAACCAGCGACCTGCACGCGGACATTGCCGAAGGGCACGTTTCCGCCGCGCTTTGTCACACCGGAAATATTTCCTATCGCCTTGGCAAACCAATGTCACCCGAGGCTATTCGTGATGCGGTCAAAGCAGACGGCGACCTGGCCGAAAGTTTGGGGCGGATGGAAGAACATCTGGCGGCCAACAAAGTGGATTTGCACCAAACACCGCTAACCCTGGGCCCGGCGTTGATTATGAACGCAAAAACCAAGCGGTTCACCAATAACGAGGAAGCGAATCAACTTCTCACGCGCGAATACCGCAAGCCGTTTGTGGTGCCCGAAAAAGTCTGAATGCCTGTTAATTAAAGCCACGGTTTCCAGCGTTCGATGGTGCCGCGCAAGGCTTCGACTTCTTCGGGTTTTAAATCAACTAGAGGCGGGCGAACGGGACCGCCGACGAGGCCGATCATGTCCATCATCGATTTCATCGCGGAGACTTCGTAGCCCTTGCGTTTGGCGCGCAATTCGTAAAGCGGAATCACCAACTCGTTCATGAGCTTGGTCAACTCGTCCGAGTGTCCAGCCGAAGCCAGTTCGTGAAGGCGGATGGACAGTTTAGGCGCGACGTTCGCGATGCTCGAGGTGTAGGTGCGGATGCCCATTGTGTAATAAGCAGGCACGGCGTCATCGCCCGCACCGCCGATCCAATGCAATCGATCGCCGAGGTGTTGGCGGATCATCTGGTAGCGGCGGATATCGGCCTGACCGTCTTTCCACGCGATGAGATTCGGGATGGCGCGTGCGAGTTTTTCGACGAGAGCCGGCGCGGGATTGAACCAATCGCGGCTGTAGATAAAGACGCCGAGCGGCGTGGCATCGGCGATGGCTTTGTAATAGGCAACAATTCCTTCATCGTCCATGGACGGATAATACGGCGGAAAAATCAGGATGCCGCTCACGCCGGCTGCGGCGGCTTTTTTCGCGAGATCGATGGCGATGGGCGCATTGAAACCCACGCCGGTCATGACCGGAACGCGGCCGTTAACTTCCTCGACGGTGGCTTTGACGACTTCGAGATGTTCCGCGGGCGAAAGGCAGTGCAGTTCGCCGGTGCCGGCGGGAGCGACCACGGCGCAGAGGGGATGTTTCAACAGGGAACGCAGATTTTTTCGCAGGCCGTCGAGGTCGAGCGACAGGTCTTTTTTGAAAGGAGTGCAGGGAAAGGAGATGACGCCCGCGAGTTTTCTGCGAAGTTCAGTAGGAGTAGGTTGCATGAGCAGATGAGATAACGAATAGAGGCGGGGTTATCAAGGGCGGGTTAAATGAGTTAAACAGGTTAAATTGGGTCGAAAAATGTGCCTCGATTGAGCGGGCGCCGGTTTTTTCGTGCCATTTGGTTTGTTTCGTGCTTAAACAGTTACCAGTTAAATGGACTTTGATTCTACAAATTTTCCGTTGCGCCCGGCCTGGACCGAAATTGACCTCGGCCGGCTGCGTCGCAACCTGCAATTGATCCGCCGGGACCTGCCGGCGAAGGTGAAGTTAATGGCGATCGCCAAGGACGAAGCCTATGGCCACGGGGCTTTGGATGTGGCGCGAATCGCCCTGGAGGAAGGCGCGGATTGCCTCGGCTTGAGCACGCTCGAAGAGGCGATGGCGCTACGCGATGCTGGAATCAAGGCTCCCCTGCTCCTGCTTGGCGAACGCCAGGAGGCGGAATTGCCCTGGTGCGTTGCCCATGATTTGACCGTTTGTGTCAACGAACCGAACACTGTGCGCAAGCTCTCCAAAGTGGCCGCCGCCCAGGGCAAACGCGTGCCGGTGCATGTCAAAATCCATTCGGGCATGAGCCGCTACGGCGTGCGCTGGACGGAAGCGCTTTCGTTGATCGAACAGATTTGTTCCGAGAAATCGCTGCTGCTGGAAGGCGCAATGAGTCATTTCGCGCAGTCGGATGAAACCGATAAGACGTTTGCGAATCTGCAGATTTCGCGTTTCGACGAAGTGATGACCGGGCTGGGGGAAAAAGGCATTCGCGTGAAATGCCAGCACTTGTGCAACAGCGGCGGGTTTTTGGATTTGCCACACGCGCATCGGGACATGGTGCGCACGGGCATTTTGATGTTTGGAATTTTCCCGTCGTCTGTGTGCCGACGTATCCCGGGCATTGAACCGGTGATGTCAGTGAAGGCGCGCATTGCGGCGATCCAGCGATTGGAGCCCGGCGAAGTGGTTGGTTACGGCATGCGTTACACGGCGACATCGCAGCGACGTATTGCGGTGCTGCCGATTGGTTACGGCGACGGTTTCCCGCGCGTGCGCAACCAGGGCTGCGCGCTCATCCACGGCAAACGCGCGCCGCTCGTGGGCGGCATTGCGATGGACGCGTTGATGGTGGACATCACGGACATTCCCGAAGCGCAGATGTGGGATGAAGCGGTGATCATGGGCCGCCAGGGCAATGAGGAAATCAACGTGCACGAAATGGCCAAGCTGAAAGGATCGGTCAGTTACGAAGTGCTGACGAGCTGGCGGCTGCGGTTGCGCCGCAAATGCGTGAATGGTTCCGACAGCAGCAAAGCGGAGCCAGCGCGCGAGACCGTGCCCGTGTGAGTTTCTTTTTCTTGTTCATCAGCGGGGATTCCTGATTAGCTTCTGCCTGTGAAGCTGCTGTTCTCCGAACAAAATTCCGATTACGACCATTATCAATTTCCGTACGCCATTTGGGCGATGCCGGAAGCGGGCGAGGCGCCTTCAGACATTTTCAACGCGGGCTTTCTGCCGTCGTCGCGCAACCTGGATCGCTTTTACATGTGCCGGCAGGTGCGGGTGAATCTCGCGAAGTTCAAGCCGACGTCGGAAAACCGCCGCATCCTGCGCAAGGGCGAAGGCATCGAGGTGAAACTTGTGCCGCGCGATCGATACGATTACACGCCGGAACGCCGGCAGTTTTTCAAGACCTACGCGGATATTAAATTTGGCAAGGACATCATGAGCTTTGAACGGTTGGATGGGCTGTTCGCATCGCCGATCATTTCGCATTTGCTACTGTTCATCGATGTCAAGACGGGCACAGAAGTCGGCGCGGCGACGGTGTATCTGGAAGGGAAGGAACTCGCGTTTTATTATTACGCGTTTTACGACCTGAATTATTACGCGCGGAATCTCGGCATGTTCATGATGACTTCCGCGGCGGCGTTGTTCGCGGAACGTGGTTTTAAGTATCTCTATCTCGGGACGTGCTATTCGCAAAATGCGCTGTACAAGACCCAGTTTCCTGGCTCGCAATTCTTCAATGGCTTTCGCTGGTCCGACGACATGGATGAACTGAAGTTCATCATCAAGCGCGACAAGAAAGATCTCGAACAGCATTTGTTGGAGACGGAAAATTATCGCAAGGAATTTTACGACGGGGACCTGGCGAAAATTACGAACGCGAGTGAGTTTCGCGTGAAGGTGAAGTAGGGCTCAAAAGCGATTTACAGAAAACGAGAAGCTGGGTTAAACTATGGTATGAACGGAAACGATTTGATTACGATCGATCCCGAAATCCTGGGCGGAGTGCCCGTCTTTCGAGGAACCCGCGTTCCCGTCAAAACGTTGTTCGAATACTTGGAAAACAATTATTCGCTTGAGGAATTTCTCACGTGCTTTCCTTCCGTTTCTCGTGAAATGGCTCGCCGTATTCTGGAATGTTCGGAATCGGCCTTGCTTTCCCCGGCAGTATGAGAATTCTTCTGGACGAATGCGTCCCATGGCCCACCCAAAAGTTACTCAGCGGACACGAATGTAAAACGGCTCAACAATGCGGTTGGGGCGGTATCAAAAATGGAGACCTGTTGAGCCTGGCAGAGAAGAGTTTTGATTTATTTATCACCGCGGATCAGAACATTCGATATCAACAAAATTTGAGCGGTCGACAAATCGCGATCCTTGAGTTTTCAACAAACGACTTGAGAAGAATACAGCGCGCAGCTGATTTAATTCGCAGTTCAATCGCCAATCTCCAACAAAAAGAATTCCGGCGTCTGGAGATTCCCTGATTCACGACAAATCCACGGGGTCAATGTCGACGGCGAGCGTGACGTCTTCGGGCAAGGTTAATGACTGGATGATTTTCGAAAGTTCACGGCTGAGTGCGCTCATGCGTTGCGTGCGCAGCATGATTTGATAGCGATAAAAGGTTTCAGCGCGCAGCAACGGGGCGGGCGCGGGGCCGGCGATTACCAAGTCCAAGGTCCAAGGTCCAAGGTCCAAGGTCTTGTCGCTCGAAGCAATTTTAGATTTTGAACCTTGGACTTTGGATTCGATGATTTTTTTCAGGTGGTCCGCGGAGAATTTCACTTTTTCTTCATTGCGGCCTTTCAACGTCAACAAAGCCACGCGGCTGAAGGGCGGATATTTTAGTTGCTCGCGAAATTCGGTTTCCTGTTCGTAAAAGCCGCCGAAGTCGTGGCGGCGCGCGAATTGGATCGCGGGATGAAACGGCGTGAAGGCCTGAACCACGACTTCGCCCTCGATGTCGCCGCGGCCGGCGCGGCCGGCGACTTGCGTGAGCAATTGAAACGTGCGTTCGCCGGCGCGGAAATCCGGCTGATGCAACGCGAGGTCGGCGTAGATGATTCCGACGAGGGTCACGTTCGGAAAGTGCAGGCCTTTGGCGATCATTTGGGTGCCGACGAGGATATCGATTTTGCCGACACGAAAATCGCCGAGGATTTTGCGGTAATCATCCTTGCGTTTCATGGTGTCGGCGTCCATGCGGTGGATGCGGGCACTGGGAAATAATTTGCCGAGCGTTTCTTCAACTTTCTGCGTGCCGGTGCCGGCGAAACGAATAGCGGGATTTCTGCAACTCTCATTCGGGCACAGGGCGGGAACTTTTTCGCTGTGGCCGCAGATGTGGCACGAGAGTTTTTGCTCCAGCCGATGATACGTAAGCGAGATGCTGCAATTCGGACAGCCGCAGACATGGCCGCATTTTGGGCATTGCAACGAGGTCGAGTAACCTCGGCGATTCAAAAATAAAATGGTCTGCTCGCCGCGTTCGAGGCGTTGCGTGATGGCTTCCTTGAGTTGCGGCGAAAAAAGCGGCGTGCCCTTGTCCTTGCGGGCGGCCTGGCGCATATCCACGACGCGGACACGCGGCATTTTTTGGTCATCCACGCGTTCGGGCAATTCGAGCAGCGTATATTTTCCTTTGCGGCAATTGAAATAGGTTTCGAGCGAGGGTGTGGCGGAGCCGAGCACGACGGGCGCGCCTTCCATCTGGCCGCGCATGATGGCCACGTCGCGCGCGTGGTAGCGCGGCGATTCCTCCTGCTTGTAGGTGTGCTCGTGTTCTTCGTCGACGATGATGAGGCCGAGGGGATCGACGGGCGCAAAAATCGCGGAACGCGCGCCGATGACGATGCGCGCGCGGCCCTGGCGGATTTTGTGCCATTCATCGTGGCGTTCGCCGGAGGAAAGATGGGAGTGCAGGACGGCGACGAGGGTTTGCAATTTACCGGAACTGAAGCGCGCTTTGAAACGTTCGACGGTTTGCGGCGTGAGGGAAATTTCGGGAACGAGGACGATGGCGCCTTTCCCCTGCTCCAGCGCGTGGGCGATGGCCTGGAGGTAAACTTCGGTTTTGCCGGAGCCGGTGACGCCGTGGAGGAGGAAGGTGTGCCCGCGCTGGTGGCCGGCGCTGCGGTCGGTATCGGCCGCGGCCGCGCGCAGGGCGGCCTGCACCGGCGCGAAGGCACGCGCCTGCTCCTGGGTCAGGG
>DASZPR010000531.1:0-4299 GCA_035550235.1 Verrucomicrobiia bacterium
CGCAGGGATGAAGAAATTTCCGGGTTTTCTCACCTGGTCGCCATAATCTTCAAATTCGCTGTGCCGTGAGACGCACACTTCCGATAAGCGAACGAAATCTCCACAGTTCTGTCTGTATATAATATCGATTTGCTTTCGAGATTGTAATCCGTAGCTTATCCGTTCGACTTAGTACTGATGCGACAATTCGCAACCATCGCCACCAACGCTTTCATGGAATTGGTCCGGCAGCCGATTTTTCTGCTGCTCACCACGGCCTCGGCTGCGTTCGAAATTTTTTTGGCGACCCCTTATTACTTCGCCTTCGGTGACGAACCGAAACTGGTGAAAAATAGCGTGCTGGCCGTGATGCTGTTGACCGGGTTGTTCGGTGCGGTTCTGACCGCCACTTCCTCCCTTGGCCGTGAAATTCGCACCGGCACGGCGTTGGCAGTGCTTTCGAAACCCATTGGCCGCGCGCAATTTCTCCTGGCCAAATACGCGGGCCTGGTCGTGGCGCTGACGTTGATGACTTACGTGAACCTGCTCGCCGCGCTGGTGGCCAGTCGGATGGCTTTTGACGCCTATGGCAGCACGGACATGGCGGCGCTGGGCATTTTCGCGGGCGGCATTTTGCTGGCGTACGGCATCGGCGGCTTCAGCAATTTCTTCCTGCGCCGGCCCTTTGTGAGCGACGCTTTTTTTGCGCTGCTCGGCACGCTTACGCTGGCGGCTTACATTATATTCACGTTTACCAAACAGCAGGCGAGCCTGGGCGAAGCGGCCGTGGTGGACTGGCGGTTGGTTCCGGCGGCAATTCTGGTGTTGTTCGCGCTTTGGATCCTCGCGTCACTGGCGCTGGCGTGTTCCACGCGCGTGGATGTGATTCCCACGCTGGCGATTTGCTCCGCGATTTTTTTGATCGGCATCATGTCGGATTATCTATTTGGGCTGCACGCGGAGAAAGGCTCGTGGTGGGCCTCCGTTCTTTACACTGTTACTCCGAATTGGCAACTTTTCTGGCTCGCGGACGTCCTGGAAACGGGCAAAAATACGTTTCCCTGGCATTATGTCGGCAAAGCTTTCGGCTACGTCGTCGGCTATGTCGGCGCGGCACTGTGCCTCGCAACGCTCCTTTTCGAGGATCGCGAGCTAAGTTAAATAGTTAAAAAGTTAAATGAGTAACTCGTTAAATCAGTTAAGGCATCGCGGCGTGAAGTTTTTCTCCTCATTTGACTTATTTAACCAATCACCAATTTAACCGACCCCAATGGAACGAAACATTCGCAAGAACGGACTGATAAATCTGGTGGCTCTGCTGGCGGTCAGCATCGCGGCATTTGTGATGGCGCGCGCCACGAATTCCATGGCTGGCCAGGTCAGCACGATTTTTCTGGGCCTCGGCATGCTGGTGGCCATCGTCAGTTGGTTCCAGATGCGGCTGGAGGAAAATGAGCGGCTCGAAAAACTGGAGTTCGACGAACTCACCCGCAGCAAGGGCGGTTCAACCTTGTTCGAAACGAAGGATACCGAAGGTTTTCCCGCGCAACGTTCCCGCGAACAATTCGAACGCTTTTTCGTCCCGGTTTTCACCGTGCTGGTGCTCATTATCGAAGCGGTCAGTGCGTTCATGTTATGGCGCTGGTTTTCGAAGAACCCAATCCTCGTCGAACTGAAGCAGCCGACCACGACGCTGGCTTCGTTCGCCTTCTTCGCGCTCGGGCTCTTCATGGTCGGAAAATTTTCCGCGACGATCGCGCGACTCGAAAATCATCGCCTGCTGCGCCCCGGCGCCGGCTGGGTGTTGCTCGGCGCCTATTTGTGCGCCGTGGTGGCGCTCGGGACGATCGGTGTTTTGATCGGTTATCCGAAAACGGATTTTTACGTCGCGGAAATTTTGAGCGGCCTGCTGGGCCTCGTCGCGCTGGAAACGTTGATTAATCTTATCCTCGAGATTTATCGGCCGCGGGTGAAGGGCAAGGTGGCCCGGCCGCTTTACGAAAGCCGCCTCGTGGGATTGCTCGGCCAGCCCGAAGGCCTGATCACGACTGCCGCCCAGGCGCTGGATTATCAATTCGGCTTCAAGGTCTCCGAAACGTGGTTCTACCGCTTTTTCGAACAACATTTGGGCGGGATCATCCTGTTGCAAATCGCGGCGTTGTTCCTTTCCACCACGATGGTTTTCATCGATCCCGGCGAACAGGCTTTGCTGGAACATTTCGGCAAACGCACGAATATGGTTCTGGGACCCGGCGGCCATCTGAAATGGCCCTGGCCCATCGATAAAGTCTACCGTTATCGCACGGAGCAGGTGCAGAGTTTTATTGTCGGTTCGCAGCCCGACCCCGCTTTGGCCAATCAAAAAGTCATTCTGTGGACGACCGTTCATGCGAAAGAGGAAAACTTCGTGGTCGCTAATCGCGACCAGAATTTGCTCTCCACGAACGACGTTGCCGCCACGCCGGCGGTCAGTTTGTTGACGGTCAGCATCCCCGTGCAATTTCAGATCACCAACCTCGTGGATTGGGTTTACCAGGTCGAAAATGCGACGAACGTGCTGGAAAGCCTGGCGACACGCGAAGTTGTCCGTTATCTCGCCGGGGCGGATTTCGGCGGAATCATGTCGCACGAACGCGGCGCCGCGGCGGATGCCCTCCGTGATCGCATTCAAAATGCCTCCGATGGATATAAGCTCGGGGCGAAAATCCTTTTCGTTGGCCTGCAGGATATTCATCCGCCCCAAAAAGTGGCGGGCGATTATGAAAAAGTGGTCGGCGCGGGGCAGACCAAGCTGGCGGCCATCCTCGCCGCGCAGGCGGACGATATTAAAACCAACGCCTTGGCGACCGCCTCGGCCACAAACATCGTTGACGTCGCCGAAGGCAACCGCACTAAGACCGAGATCAGCGCATATGCCAAAGCCGCGTTGTTCACGAACCAGATCCCCGCGTTTGAAGCCGCGCCCTCGATTTACCTTGAGCGCACCTATCTCCAGACATTCGCCAAGGCCACGGCCAACGCGCGCAAATATGTTTTGCTCACGACCAATACCCATGACGTCCTGCAATTTGATTTGCAGACCAAGATTCGTGAGGACCTGTTGGAAGACGTCACGCTGAAAAAATAATTACCCACATGAAACGTAATTCACTTATTGTCGTTGTTGGCGTCCTGCTGGTCGTCATTTTTGCATTCTGGCTCTGCGCGTTCCAGGTGCGGACCACGGAAGTGGCCGTCGTCACGACGTTCGGCAAAGCGACGCGCCCGTTGAGCGCTCCGGGTCTCTATTTCAAATGGCCGCCGCCGGTGCAGCGCGTTTATAAATTCGATCAGCGGGTCCAGAGCTCCGATTTTGAAAACAAATTCCGCGAGGATTTGACGGCGGACAATAACCCGTTGCTCACCTCGGTGTACATCGGTTGGCGCATCACCGCGCCGGACGTCTTCCTCCAAAAATTTCCCTCCGGCATTCCCGCGGTGGAACAGCAGCTCGCCAATCTCCTGAGCACGGCCAAGAGCGCCG
Organism: Verrucomicrobiia bacterium; assembly: GCA_035550235.1. Lineage (GTDB taxonomy): Bacteria > Verrucomicrobiota > Verrucomicrobiia > Limisphaerales > DASXHY01 > DASXHY01. Next base: position 3,503 of record DASZPR010000531.1, read on the forward strand.
TGGTTGGCAAGCATCCGCTTTCGGATTTTGTCTCCGCGAATAACGGCGGCTCCAAATTTGCCGCCATCGAGGATGAAATCCTCGAGTCCGTGCGCGAGCAACTGAAGCAGAATAATTACGGCATCGAGATTGAGTTTCTCGGCTTCAAGAAAATCGGATTGCCCGAGGATACGACGCAAAAAGTTTTTGATCGCATGACTTCGGAACGCCAGGTGTTGATCAGCCGCGCCCAAAATGAAGGCGAAGCGCAGGCCCGCATCATTCGTTCGGATGCCGATTTGCGCGCGTCGAAAATTCTTACCGCGGCACAAGGCGAGGCGCTGCGCATCCAGGGGCAGGGTGAGGCGGAGGCTTCGAAGTATCTCGCCGCGTTCCAGCAAAATCCGCAACTGGCGAGCTTCCTGTTCCGCCTTGATGCGTTGCAGGATTCGCTCAAGGAAAAATCGACGCTGATTTTCGACCAACAAACGGAGCCGTTCACGCTGTTCAAAGGCGCGGTGACGAATCTGCCCTCGAAATAATTTCCGATGAACGACCATTCTCATCCGCACGACGATCACGGCCATTCGCACCCGGAAATGCCCGTGGATGCCGGTTCGCAGGCGCTCACGGAGGCATTGCGCAGCAGCTTCGCCATTGTTCGCGTGGTGATGTTCCTGCTGGTCGTGGTGTTTCTGGGATCCGGTTTTTTCAAAGTGGAACCCAGCCAGCGCGCGATGATTTTGCGGTTTGGCAAGCCGCACGGCGAGGGCGCCAGCGCGCTGCTCGGCCCCGGCCTGCATTGGTCCTATCCTTAC
>DASZPR010000532.1:0-6046 GCA_035550235.1 Verrucomicrobiia bacterium
AAGGGCGACAGATGCGACTGTAGAAAATCAGGAGCGGCGAAATTGCCAGCAATAGCGCGAGCCAGGCGGCGCGTTGGGTTCCGATTATTTTTTGTGCGAGAAGCGGACACAACAGCACGCAAAGGACTCCGCAAATCAAAGACGGCAGCCGCAGCAGCGTCTCCGACCAGCCAACGGTATGGCCGAGGAGCCAGGTGTAAAAATTCAGCGGGATGCAGGTGGCGCCCGGCACGGAAAAATGCGTGAGCAAGAAGAAGGGGGATTTGCCGATGGCGTAAAAGAAACCATGCCATTCGTCATCGATCAGCACTTGATCCGAGAGCAGATAGGACCGCAAAAAAATGCCGAGCAGCAAGGCCACGGCGAGGATGGCGATAAAGGCGCGGTCCTTTTCCTGCCCGAAGATTCTTTTCATTTCGGCGAAGCTAGGTGAAAGAATCGAAGGCGGGCAACCCTAAAAACCCGGTTGGACATTGGTGAGCTACTTTTTCGTGAAATAATTTTGGATGGGCTGGAGGACTCCCATTTTGATCAGGATGACAATCACACCGGTATAAGCCAGGGAGATGCCGATGTCTTTTGCGAAGGTGCGCCAGGAATATTTTGAATCCTTGTTCGACAAAACCTGCTTGGCGCCTTTGTGCATGAGCACAAAGCCGAGGATGTTCGTGAGCCAATAGCCGAGGATGACCATGGCGTCAAAGGTGGTACTGCCTTTCTCAGCGGCGGGCTTGTAAAAGACGCCCACTATGGAGGCGAAGATCAATGCCAGCGGGAGGTTTACGACGGCGTCGTTCCACCAAGACAAGGGCGAGAGCATGAAACCGATGACGCCGAGAACGCTCCCGCTTATTTTTCGTTTCCATGCCATGGGTGGGCGAAGTGTGTTCACTTCGCTCTCGGATGCAAGAGGGAAGTTCGCCGTTCCGCGCTCACGCGGCGATCGCAACACGACGCCCCGAAGCCGCCTGAAGGCGGAACTACAAACTGGGCCCGTCTCAGGGCACGCTCCATTTTGTTTGTCGCTTGCGTTCATGGTTTCAACACGATCTTACCCGCCAGTGCGCCAGTTTTCTTAATGGTGCTGTCGGCCTGCAAGCGGTGGGCCTCCGCCGCCTGGGAAAGCGGCATGACGCGGTCGATTTGTGCTTTTAATTTTCCGGCGCTCATCCAGTCGTTAATGTCCTGGGCGGCGGCTTGCAGGTCTTCAATGGCGGAATTCAAAATAATGAAGCCGAGGACTGATAAATTTTTTGAGTAGAACAGGCCAACGGGGAAAACGGGGTGGGCGTCGCGTCCGGCCATGACGATCATGCGGCCATGTGTGGCCAGCAGGGAAAATGTTTTTTCGAAGTCCGGTTCGCGCAGAGTTTCCCACCAGACGTTCACGCCATGGGGCGCGGCTTTTTTGATGGCTTCGGCGACGTCCTGCGTTTTGTAATTGATGACGACGTCGGCGCCGAATTCGCGCGCTTTGGCGGCTTTTTCATCGCTTCCGACGGTGGTGATGACGCGGGCGCCGAGGATTTTGGCCATTTGCACCACGCTGGAACCGACGCCGCCGGTGCCGCCGTTGACGAACAGGGTTTCGCCGGCTTGCAGTTTTGCGCGGCTGACGAGGCCGACATGGGCGGTAACGCCGACGAGCGAGATGGCGGCAATGTCTTCGTCCGTGACGTTGCCGGGCATTTTGTTGAGCCAAATTTCATCGATGGCGGCCAGTTCGGAGAAGGTTCCCTGCCGGCCATCCCACCCCTGCCCGGTGGCCCAGACGCGGTCGCCGATTTTAAATCGTTTCACGTTGGCGCCAGTGGCAACGACTTTTCCGGCGAGGTCGCGGCCGAGGATGTAGGGAAAATTCAATTTCGCCGGGACCGCGCCGCTGCGGATGTAGAGGTCAACCGGGTTGACATCGACGGCGGCGACTTTGATGAGGCATTGAGCGGGGCTGAGGGCCGGGTCCGGGAGGTCGCCGTAGATGATGTTCTCGGGCCCGCCGGTTTGGTTGATGTAAGCGGCTTTCATTGGCGCAATTTTCGTTTTAGGAGGGTAAAAGTCAATTGGGTGAGAAGGCCCAACGCGGAAGGTGGAGAAGCCCCCATGCACGACTGGGCACGATCGGGCACGACTGCCGTTGATGGGCAAGTGTTTGCGTGGGCACGACCAAGCCTTCTGGAACCACGACCGGTTGCACGACAGCCGGACGCAAATGCGGCAGGATACCCCGGGGGAACGGGCTGGAATAGCCTGGAAGTTGAATGAGGAAAACAGGAAGGCAGGAATGAAGGTGAAACCAGGAAATCGGAGGCCAAGGGCTGATGTGTCATTGGTTTTTACTTCTATTCTACAATGGAGGAAAAACTTACGGTAAGGTTTTACGGGAAGTTATGAGGGATGAGTGATGAGGGACGAGAGAACGCGAAAACGTCGAATTTATTCGGGAAAACGCTAAGAATCTGAATTGCGAAACGATTTCGCAATTCGAACGGCTAAGTGAGTTTGTGCATTTACAAAACTCACAGTGAGTCGTGGATTTTATGCAGTCTTCAGCTTTTGAAAATTCGGAGGCGGGTCCCTAACCAGTTTGACCTTGCGCGGTTCGCCGCTTGCGGAATTTGGGGAGGATTTTCTTTGCGACCAGCAAAAGGATCAGCAGGAGAAGAACGATGGTCAGCACTGGCGCAAACACTGCGAGGGTGCTCGTCACGACGGAACTGCCGAGCTCAATGGTTGCAAAAAAGGGGTTCCCGATTCCACCGGTGGTTGCCGTTGAGAGTCCGCGCGTGACGGCGGTGGTTCCGTGAACCAATCCTGCCGCGCCACCTCCAGCGATGACGGCCAGTGTCCATTTCAGAAACGGACTCATGCCGCCAACCATCGACGCGGTGATGATGATGCCGGCGGTGATAGCCGCAGGCGTGGCGATGACATCCAGCAAGTGATCAAACCAGGGAATATAATAACCGGCGATTTCAAGCATCGTCGCCACGGCAAATGTCCAAAGTGCAATGTCGCTCCCGATCCATTGAAATGACGGGACGAGCGCCACGTGGCCGGTCCTGGCCGCAATGCTCAAAATGAGCAGCGGCACGAAGACGCGAAAACCACACGCCGCGCTCAGGCCGATGCCGACGCAGAGGCTGAGAATGATTTCCATGGAGTTCATTTGAGCAACCCAACATTAATACAAAAGATGATTATTTGCAGCCCTTTTCGTCGGTGAATTTGCGGGTTCGTAAGCGGATGATTATCAGATGAATTTGGAAGAAAATCCGCCTCCTCACCTGCCTTCGCTGCGCTTCGGCGCGGCGAGCGTCGGCGGCTACAAACGAAGTTAGGGCTCGACGGAGTCCCGTCCCACCCTGTTTTGAAAAAAGTTGACTTCGTTGAAAGGAGGAGTAGTTTTCGCGCCGTGAGTCGCAATTTAAATCTGAACCTGTCGCTGAACGAGCTGCTGCTTAGCAGCCCGGCGGTTGGGTTCTGATTTAATCAACTGATTTATCAACCCCACTGCCAACCCGGCAGTGGGGTTTTTGTTTTGCCAAACGGATGCTCCACTGCCACAACTAGAAAGCTAACATGCTCAAAGATCCGTCCAAGAAATACCGTCCGTTCCCGCCAGTCAGCTTGCCCGACCGGCAATGGCCGAACCGCGTCCTCACTCATGCGCCGCGCTGGTGCAGCGTGGATTTGCGCGATGGCAACCAGGCGCTCGCCGTGCCGATGAACGTCGGCCAGAAGCTCGAGTTGTTCCAGACGCTCGTGAAAATCGGCTTCAAGGAGATCGAGGTCGGTTTTCCTTCGGCGTCCAACACGGAGTTCACTTTCAATCGGCGGCTCATCGAGGAGAACCGCGCGCCGGACGATGTCTGGTTGCAGGTGTTGGTGCAGGCCCGCGAGGATTTGATCGAGCGCACGGTGGAATCGCTTGTCGGTGCGAAGAAGGCGATTATTCATTTGTATAATTCGACGTCGCCGGCGCAACGGCGGGTGGTGTTTGGGAAATCGAAGGAGGAGATCAAGGCGATTGCCGTGCAGGGCGCCAAGTGGGTGAAGGAACGGTTGCATCGGCTCAAGGGCACGGAGGTGATGCTCCAGTATTCGCCGGAGAGTTTCAGCATGACGGAGGTGGAGTTTGCGAAGGAAATTTCCGAGGCGGTGATGGATGTCTGGCAGCCAACGCCGGAGCGCAAGATGATTTTGAATTTGCCGGACACGGTGGAGGTGGCGATGCCGAACGTGTATGCGGACCAGATCGAATGGATTTGCCGGAACATCAAGAATCGCGATTCGCTCATCATCAGTTTGCACACACACAATGACCGGTACACGGGTGTGGCGGCGACGGAACTCGGCATGCTCGCGGGCGCGGATCGCGTAGAGGGCACGTTGTTCGGCAATGGCGAGCGCACGGGGAATTTGGATGTGGTGACGGTGGCGTTGAATCTTTACATGCATGGCATCGATCCGAAGTTGGATTTCAGCAATCTCAATTCGATCATCGATGTTTATGAGCGTTGCACGGGCATGACGATTCCGCCCCGGCAGCCGTATGCGGGTGAGTTGGTGTTCACGGCGTTCAGCGGGTCGCACCAGGATGCGATCAAGAAAGGGCTCGCGGAGTGGGAAAAGAAACGTGATTCCGCCGGCAAGATGCCGGCGGCACATTATTGGGATGTGCCGTATCTCACGATCGATCCGGGCGACATCAGCCGCGAGTATCGCGAGGTGATTCGCGTGAATTCACAGAGCGGCAAGGGCGGCGTGGCGTATTTGCTCGAGACGGAGTTTGGCATTCATTTGCCGAAGGAGATGCAGCGGGAGTTCGGGCCGATTGCGAATGACGAGGTGGATCGTCTCGGGCGCGAGGTGAGCGCGACGGAACTCAAGCAGATGTTTTGGCGGGAATATATTGAGCGTTCCACGCCGTGGAAGCTGGGGACGTTTAAAACCAATAGTGAGAACGGGAAAGTTTTCTGCGATGCAACGGTCTCGCGCGGAGATTCGCAAATGCATTTGGTGGGCCAGGGCAATGGGCCGCTGGCAGCGTTGGTGCATGGATTTGGGACGAATGGAGTTCGTTTTGAAATTGCGGCGTACGCGGAGCATGCGTTGAGCTCCGGCGAGGAAGCGGCGGCGATTTCTTACATCCAAATCAAACATGCCGACGGCAAGACGCGTTGGGGCGCGGGTGTGGATACGAATATTGAGTTGGCGTCGGTGAAGGCGGTGTTGAGTGCGCTGAACCGTTCCTAAAGCTCCAAGGACCAAGATCCAAGCCCCAGAGAAACTCCAAGTTCCAAATGGAAACAACGAGGTAACCTGGAGCTTGGTGTTTCTCTGGAGCTTGGACGCTTGGAATTTGGAGTTTTTGTTACGGGTTATCGACCCTATCGCTTATTTCGATAATAGGTGTAGGTTGGGACATGGCTGAAACTCAAAGCAAAGGTAAACGGAAGCCAAGCGCAGCTTTCATGAAGCCGGTGCAACCGGATGAAAAGCTCGCGGCAATCATCGGGAGCGAGCCTGTCCCGCGCACGGAAGTCACCAAGAAGCTGTGGGATTATATCCGCAGCCATAACCTCCAGGATCCTTCGAACAAAACCAAGATCAATGCGGACGAAAAACTGAAACAGGTTTTCGACGGACGCGATCAGGTGACGATGTTCGAAATGACCAAGCTGATATTTAATCATGTGAGTTGATTCCGGGTCTATTTCCGGCTGGCCATTTAATTTTGGCAGACTAAAATGCCTTTTCTATGAAAACGCATTTTGGCCTGCGTATTTTTTTGGTGGTTGCCGGATGTTGGATCGGTTTTCTCCCGACCAGCCGCGCACAATCGGCAACGCCCAACCCGGCGCAGATTCCCCGGCCGGCAGTGGCCCAACCGGTCGCCGCGACCCAGCCCCCACCGGGAACGCTGGATGATTACCTGAAGTTCGATTCGGACGCGAAATCGGTGAGCGTCACGAACGGGACGGAGCAGGCGCATTTCTCTTTCTCGGTGACGAACGTTTCCTCCGAGAGTGTGATCATCAATTAT
>DASZPR010000533.1:0-1820 GCA_035550235.1 Verrucomicrobiia bacterium
AGGAAAAGCGATATGAACGCGTCGGCAGTGATCAAACACGCCGGGCTGACGTGCGGATTGTGGCGGCAACGAATCGTGATTTGAAAAAAGAGGCCGCTGCCGGCAGGTTCCGTGAAGACCTTTACTATCGTCTCAACGTGTTTCCCATCCAGGTGCCGCCGTTGCGCGAGCGAATGAATGATATTCCATCGCTGGCAAAACACTTCGTGGAGCTTTCCACGCGGGAGTTGAAATGCGCCAAACCGCGGTTGACCAAGGCGGCGCTGGCGAAACTGGACAATTACGACTGGCCGGGCAACGTCCGCGAGCTCCGCAACGTGATCGAGCGGGCGGTTATTCTTGCGCGGGGCGGGGTTTTGGAATTTGACCTGCCCATCACCGGACAGGCAGCGCCGGCGGCGCGCACAAAAGCTCACCACGAGCCGTCCTCCGGCAAAACCGCCCAGCACAAGTTTCTTTCCAAACCGGAACTTCAACGCATCGAACGCGACAATCTCCTGCTCGCGTTGGAGGCGGCCAACTGGAAGATCAAGGGCCCTGAGGGAGCCGCCGAACTATTTGGCATCAAGCCGAGCACCTTGCTCGCGAAGATGAAAAAATGGGATCTGAAAAAGCCGGAATAGTGGCCCAGTGATTCATCTTCTTCGCGCGTTTCATTGCGCGCATTACTGCTAAAACGGACGAATGTTTTTAGCGCGGTCAGAATTTTGACCGTCACTCACGGGGTGCGCTTCAAACGTAACTGCCTGCGGCTTCAATGCGTTGTGTATTTTCGCAGAGGTTGGCAAGCCGGCTGCATAAGGGGTTGCTGTATGCGAATTCACCCAGACGGCAGCCAGGAAATAGCGGGCACGGACAGCGCGGCCGCTTCCATGTCGGTGCGCAACCGCATTCTGCAGGCCGCGTGCGAATCGTTCGCGGAAACCGGTTTTCATGGCACGCACCTTCGCGAGATCTGCAAGCGCGCCGGCACCAACGTGGCTGGGGTCTGTTATCACTTCGTAAGTAAAGAAGGCCTATATCAGGCCGTAACCATGGAGGCGGGGCGGCAGCTGTCTGAAATCGAAGTGGCTTTTGTCGGTTCACCGCATTTGGCTCCTGAAAAACGGTTGCTGGCTCAGGTCGAATCCTTGTTGCAGCGGCTCGGTTCCCAGCGCGCGTGGATTGCCAGGCTATTGGCGCGGGAATTGGTAGATTGCGTGAGCAAGGATCACAATTATGTGGCCTCACGGCTGGAGCAAGATTCGATTCTCATCCAGGCGGCCATGAGAAAATTGGGCGCCGCCCAATCCAACGCGACTCGACTTCAGGCCATCACATTGATGGCCGAGTGTGTTTTCTACTCTCTCCTTGGAGCAAACTCGCGACATCCTTTAAACCAACTGGCCGTCATTCCTTCAAGCCGGACCTTGGCGCAATTTCTCATGCAACGGTCCACCAAAGCGATTCAAAGAGAATCCGCACAACCCGAAGTCACCCATCCATGAACACATATTCATCAGCTCCCGCAGAGGCAAAACCACTTTTGCGAAAACCGTTCGACCGAGCGTCTGCAAACCGGCGGGTGCGAATTTCCATCCGATGGCAACGGACGAAATTTGTCCCAATAATCGTCAGGCAGGCGCCTGCATCCCGACCCGGTTTTTTCAACTCTTAAACCTGAATTCCACAAAAAGAAAAATACTTATGAACATTCCCGTAAACCTTAACCGTCGCGGAGGAGTTGGTCACGCAAAGTGCATGCTGTTGCTGGCGACAATTTCAATTTTCGCAGGCTGCGGAAAACCCGCCGCCAAAGCGCCGGAGAAAAGCCTGGTGCG
>DASZPR010000534.1:0-5864 GCA_035550235.1 Verrucomicrobiia bacterium
CATCCAAAAATCCATTTATCCATCAATCCCTCAATCCAACGCTCACCCCTCCTCCTGGAGCGCAACGATGCCGAGCGGCGGCAGCGTGAGCGCGGCCGAGTACGGCTGGCCGTGCCATTTGTGTTCTTCCGAGATGACGCCACCGAGGTTGCCCACATTGCTGCCGCCGTAGATGCCGGCGTCGCTGTTCAGCACTTCACGCCATTTGCCGGGCGCGGGCAGGCCGACGCGATAATTCGAGCGCGGCACGGGTGTGAGATTCATGATTACCGCGATGCGGCGTGAACCGTCCGGCAATTGCCGCATGAACGACAAAATGCTGCTGTCCTGGTCGGTGCAATCGATCCAATAAAATCCCGCGAGGTCGTAGTCCGCCTGCCAGAGGGCAGGTTGGGCCGAGTAAAGTTTGTTCACATCCTCGACGAATTTCTGCACGCCACGATGATACGGACCGGCGCCGAGCAGCCACCAATCCACTTCGCCGTTGGCGTTCCATTCGCCGCTCTGGCCGATTTCGCAGCCCATGAACAACAATTTTTTGCCGGGGAACAGCCATTGATAGCCGAGCAAGGCGCGGAGGTTGGCGAAGCGTTGCCAGTCGTCACCCGGCATGCGCTGGATCAAGGAACCTTTGCCGTGCACCACTTCATCGTGCGAGAGGGGCAGGATGAAGTTTTCGTGATGATGATATAGCATCGCGAACGTGAGATCGTGCTGGTGGTATTTGCGATGGATGGGTTCGTGCTTGAAATAGTTCAGCGTGTCATGCATCCAGCCCATGTTCCACTTGAAGGAAAATCCGAGACCGCCAAGGTACGGCGGACGCGTGACCTGTGGCCAGGCAGTGGATTCCTCCGCCACCGTGATGACGCCGGGAAATTCCACGTGCGTGATGTGGTTGAACGCGCGGAGAAATTCAATGGCTTCGAGATTTTCGCGGCCACCGTATTGGTTCGGAATCCATTCGCCCGCCTTGCGCGAGTAATCGAGGTAAAGCATCGAGGCGACGGCATCCACGCGCAAGCCGTCGATGTGAAATTGGTCGCACCAGAAAAGCGCGTTGGCCGTGAGAAAATTGACGACTTCGTGCCGACCGAAATTGAAGATCAACGTGCCCCAATCCTGGTGCGCGCCCTTGCGCGGGTCGGCATGCTCGTAGAGCGCGGTGCCGTCGAAATTCGCGAGCGCCCATTCATCGCGCGGAAAATGCGCCGGGACCCAATCGACCAGCACGCCGATGCCGGCTTCGTGCAGTGTGTTGATGAGAAATTTCAAATCCTCGGGTGTGCCGTAACGGCTGGTGGGCGCGTAAAACCCGGTGACCTGGTAACCCCACGACGGATAAAACGCGTGCTCGGCGATGGGCATGAATTCGACGTGCGTAAAACCCATTTGTTTCACGTAATCAACGAGCGGCCGCGCCAGGTCGCGGTAACCGAGGGACTCGCTCGCGGTCTTCTTTCGCCACGAACCAATGTGCACTTCATAAATGCTCAAGGGCGCGCGCAATGCATCCTGTTTCTTCCGCTTCTCAAGCCACGCGTCATCAGTCCATTTGAACTTTTTCGTGTTCCAAACGATGGCGGCGTTTTTCGGCGCGTTCTCGAAAAAGAAACCGTAGGGATCGGTTTTAAGAACGATGTTGCCGTGAACGTTGCGCACTTCGAATTTGTAAATGGCCCCTTCGCCAACGCCGGGGATGAAAATTTCCCAAACGCCCGAGGGTCCCAGCGAGCGCATCATGTGAATGCGACCGTCCCAATCGTTGAAATTGCCAACGACACTGATGCGTTGGGCATTGGGCGCCCAGACCGCGAAACTGGTTCCGGCGACGCCATCGATCACGCGCAGTTGGGCACCGAGCTTTTCGTAGATGCGGCGCTCATCACCTTTGCCGAAGAGATACAAATCGGATTCGCCGAGCGTGGGCAAAAAGGAATACGGATCGCGCGCGCGACGCGTGTGCTTCTTTTTATCGGTAATGACGAGGTCGTAGGCGTAAACGCGATTGGCGGATTTCGTCACGCCTTCCCACACATCCGAGTTCGGAATGCGCTCAAGTTTCAGCGCCGGCTTGTCTTTTTCGTGGACCGGTTGGGCCTCGACTTTCGACGCATGCGGCACCAGCGCGCGGACGACCACCCCCGAACCGTCACCCAAAGGATGCATTCCGAGCAACTGATGCGGCGAACGATTGTTGACTTCCACCAAACTGCGGAGTTCTTCCTGGGTCAGTACCATGGAATGCAATCTAGCAGACCGGGGCAAATCGGCATTAGAAAAGAACACCCATTGCAATTTCCGCTAATCCGTGGTCAAACCATCAGCTTCGTGTAACTTCCCCGTGCTTTTTTCGTCCTTAAGCTGGTATGCAAAAGATACCCCTACATCTTTTGCTGATGACCTGTTTGGCCGCGAACGCCGTCTCAGCAAAAACCGTTAAAGTCGCCTCCCTTCCCGCTCTCGAAGCAGCCATTGCCGACAGTTCCCCCGGCACGGAAATCGAACTCGCCAACGGAGTTTATACGGTGACGAACGCGATTCACATCACACGTACCGGCACGGCGGCCCAGCCGATCACCATTTCAGCGGAGACCATCGGCGATGTGGAAATCACCGGCACGGAGGGTTTTCATATCGAGGCGCCAGCGGCGTATATCGTCATCAAGGGGTTCAAGTTCACGCACAGTGTTGACGGTGAGGAAATCAGCGAAGGCGCGAATCACTGCCGCTACACGCGTTGCACCTTTCAACTCCCTGGCCGCGGGCATTATCTGATGAACAGCGGCGACGACACGGAAATCGATCACAACACCTTCCAGAATAAATTCACCGAGGGGCAGATGATCATCGTCCACGGCCCCGGCACGAACCAAATGGCGCAGCGCACGTGGATTCATCACAACTGCTTCACAAACTTTCCCAATGCGCACGTGAACAATTGTTCCGCCATCCAGATCGGCGTGAGCGGCCGGAGCATGGCATCCAGTCACGCGCTGGTGGAATCAAACTTGTTCCTGCGTTGCCGGGGTGAGAACGAAAATATCTGCAACAAATGCTGCGAGAGCACGTATCGCTACAACACGTTCGGCGAGGGTTGCAGCGAATTGTCGCTGCGGCACGGGAATTTCAATGTTGTCTACGGGAACTTTTTCCTCGGCACGGAAGGCGTGCGCATCTTCGGCAAGGACGATAAAATCTACAGCAATTATTTCGAGAAGTGCGTCAAGGCGATTCACATCGGCAATGGCGATGCCTTGATTCCGCCGGACAAACTGACCGGGCACGATCGCCCCGATCGCACGCTGGTTGTTTTCAATACCCTGGTCGACAACAAAAACAGCCTGATGATGGCGGGCCGGAATCATGGATTGGGCGCGCGGGATTTTACCTTCGCGGACAACATCATCGAGACGAGCGGAAAAGCGGTGGCCATCGAAGGTCCGCTCACAAACGCGGTATGGCTGGGAAATATTATTTGGGGCTGCACGAATGGAGTCGGCAACATCCCTGAAACAGGATTCAAATTAATTGATCCATTGCTAGTGCGCGACGGCGACGGCGAAATGCATATTCAGAAAGGCAGCCCGGCGATTGCCGCCGGGGCGGGCTCGTATGCGTTTGTGACCGTGGACATCTCCGGAAAAACACGCAGCGGCAAGCTCGATGTGGGAGCGGATCAATTCGGCGGCGGCAAAGTCATCAACCGGATCCTGACGACGGCCGATGTGGGACCGGGGGCGCCGTGACCAAACACACATAACCACATCGGCGCGCCCTCATACCGGCTATATTCATCCAATCATGTGTTTGTGGACCAACTCGCACATTTTGAAAGCGAGTTGATCTTTCATGCCGTAGTAGACGCATTGGCCGGACTTTTCCCGCGTGAGCATTCCGGCGGTGGCCAGCAGGGAAAGGTGCTTGGACACGTTGGCTTGCGTGGCGCCGACGGCGGCAACAATATCATTGACCGCGAGCGGCTCACGGCAGACCGCCTGTAAAATCTTCAAACGCATAGGTTCGCCCAGCAAACGGAAACGCAAGGCGACCTTATTTAGTTCTTCGTCCGACAAAAGACGTTGAGTTTTGCTTTTTGACATATTCTTATATGGTTATATGATTATACAGCGATTATGTCGATCTCACAATTTAAAACTTCCGCCACACCGGCCGAACTTCAGCGGCTTGCGGAAGACGGTTCCGCGGAAATCCTGGACGTCCGCACGCCGGGAGAATTCACTGCCGCCCATATCCCCGGCGCCGTGCTCCTGCCGCTGGATGCGCTTGACGCCGCCGCGTTTCTAAAGGCCCGCGGCGATCAAAGCAACACGATTTACGTTATTTGCCAATCCGGTGGACGCGCGCGGAAGGCGATCGAAAAATTTCAGCGTGCCGGCTTTGAGGGCTGCGCGCTGGTGGAAGGCGGGATGCAGGGCTGGATGGATGCGGGACTGCCAGTGATTCGCGGAGAGCGCCAGACGCTGCCGCTGATGCAGCAGGTGCAAATCACGGTGGGCATTGTGTCCGGCGCCGGAGCGGCGCTCGCACTGGGGGTGCATCCGGGCTTTGCTTTGCTCCCCCTGCTTACCGGTTGTGGATTGCTATTTGCCGGTCTCACGGGCACCTGTGGACTCGCCTGGGTACTGGCCAAAATGCCGTGGAACCGGGGAGCCGCTTGTGTGCCGCAAAGCTGTTGTGAACGAAAGGCCTGATATGCATACACCTCGTCGAATCATCATCGTGGGCGGCGTCGCGGGTGGAGCTTCGGCAGCAGCCAAGGCGCGTCGAGTGGATGAAACCGCGGAGATCCATGTGTTCGAGCGCGGGCCCTATATTTCCTTCGCCAACTGCGGACTGCCTTATTTCATCGCGGGTGAAATCACCGATCGCCAAAAGCTGATCGTGATGACACCCAAGACATTTTGGGACCGCTCGCGAGTGCACGCGCACGTGAATCACGAGGTGCTGTCGATCAATCGCCAGGCAAAAACCATCCGCGTAAAAGACAAAAATCGGCAGGAACACGAGGTCGCCTACGACAAATTGATCCTGAGCCAGGGCGCCAAGCCGATTGTGCCGCCGATACCGGGAGCGGAATTGCCCCACATTTTCACTCTGCGAGACATCCCGGATACGGATCGCATCAGCGCATTCATTGCCGAGCGGAAACTTCGCCGGGCGGTGGTCATTGGCGGCGGATTTATTGGGCTGGAAATGGCGGAGGCGTTTTATCATCGCGGCATGCACGTCACGGTCGTGGAACGCGATCCGCATATCCTTCCGTTGCTCGACCGCGACCTGGCAACCCATCTGCAAAATCAAATTCGCGGTGAGACTTTCGATTTCAAAACCAAAACGGAAGCAATGCGGTTTACGGCTGACAGTGTTGAACTGGGTGATGGCAGCCGGTTGGAAGCGGATTTAATTTTGTTGAGCGTAGGCGTCAGGGCCGAAGTGGATCTGGCCCGGGCGGCGGGGCTGGAAATTGGCACGACTGGCGGCGTAAAAACGAATGGCCAAATGCAATCATCGGACCCGGACATCTACGCCGTCGGCGATGCGGCGGAGACGATTCACGCGCTGACCGGAGCGCAAGCACGCATTCCGCTAGCGGGCCCGGCAAACCGCCAGGGGCGCATTGCCGGAGCGAACGCCGCGGGAGCACGCATGATCTACCGCGGCGCGCTCGGCACTTCCATTGTGCGCGTGCTACAGATGACAGCCGGGTTTACCGGCCTGAACAGCGCGCAGGCAGCCAGGGCGGGTTTCAAATTTTTCACGAGCCTGACTCGCGATTATAGTCATGCACATTATTATCCCGGCGCAAAACCTTTGCTCATCAAAATCATTGCCGAGGAAGG
>DASZPR010000535.1:0-2056 GCA_035550235.1 Verrucomicrobiia bacterium
AAATCGAATGGACCGAAGGAATGCTCTATCCCGTGCTGCATTGGATGGAGAAGGAAGAGTTGATCGAGTCCGAATGGCGCGATGCCGAAACCGGTCGCAAACGAAAATACTATCGTCTGCGCAAAGAAGGCCGCAAGGCCCTGCAAGAGGAACAACAACAGTGGATGACCGTCCACGAAACATTCTCAAAATTATGGAAAACCAAACCTCGTTTGACCTGAACCTTGTCATCCGGCGCTGGCGCGAAGACTTGGCGCGCTCCTCTGCGTTTCAAAATGAGAACCTGAACGAACTGGAATCGCACCTGCGGGATTCGTCGATCGGCTGCGAGCCTGCGAATTGTCCGATGAAGAGGCGTTTCTCATCGCCATACGGCGTGTCGGCAATGCCCAGCGACTCGAGCAGGAATTCGGCAAGGTGAATGGCGCCGCCGTTTTGTTTGACCGCTGCTTGTGGGTGCTCGTAGCCGTCCAGTTGTGGACTTTTATCTCGAGCCTGTCGTCTTTCTTGTTGAGTGTCGCTTCGCTTGCCTTCGTATCGCTGAATGAAATCCTTCCAGGTTTCGGACTGCAAAAAATCAGCCACGACTGGCTACAGCTCGTGCTCGCCCTGATCATCTCTCCCCTTCCGACGGCCATCATCGCTGCGCTTGTGTGGTGGTTTTTGATTTGGCCCAGGAGGAAAGGTTCGGCACTTGTCCAGAAACTCTTACACCAGCCGGGCAATTTGGCTCTCACGTTGTTCCTCCTGTGTTTGGCAATGCATACCGCCGGAGCTTGGGCGCTGCAAACGTGGTACTATCCGCTATCGTATTCGAACGTGACACACCACGGTGCGCAATGGCGTCTATATCTTTGGAATTTGCCAATGCTCGCACTATGGGCGGGGCTGACCTATTTTATCGCGCGCAAACGTCTTCGAGCTACTCTCGCTTGATTTTTGCCAATATAACGGTGGTCTGGGACCGCCGTCATTCGTCGTTCCACCGGAAACGCATTTGCTAAACGCTCGCGTTCTGCTAATCGTATTCTGGTGAATTTCTTCGTCCAACGCAGCGACTTGCGCGACCTCTATGACAAGGTCGCCGCGGGCGAGCGTGTTTCCGAGGCGGACGCGCTGCGGTTGTTTGAATCCAAAGACCTGAACGCCATCGGCGCCATCGCCGATTTGGCGCGGCAGAAAAAAGTCGGCAATCGCGCCAGCTACATCGTCAATCGCTACCTCAATTATTCCAACTACTGCATCCTCTCGTGCCAGTTCTGCTCCTTCGCCCGCAAGAAACGCGACGCGGACGGTTTCGAACTCACCGTTCCGCAAATGGTGGAAAAAGCCCGTGAAGCCCTGAAACTCGGCATTACCGAATTGCATATCGTCGGCGGCCTGCACCCGTCGCTGCCCTTCAGTTACTACACGGACATGCTGAAGGAGTTGAACGCGCTGAACAACGGCAACGCCGGCCCTCGGATGCATCTCAAGTGCTTCACCGCCATTGAAATTCTCCATCTTGCCTGGCTCGCAAAAAAATCCGTGGCAGAAACCCTCCGCGAATTGAAAGCGGCCGGCCTGGATTCCCTCACCGGCGGCGGTGCGGAAATTTTCCGCAAAGAAGTCCGCTCGGCCATCGCCCGCGGCAAGGAATCCGCCGAGGAATACCTCGATGTCCACCGCACGTGGCATCGCATGGGTGGACGCAGCACGTGCACCATGCTCTACGGCCACGTCGAATCGCTCGCCGACCGTGTGGATCATCTGCGCCAGTTGCGCGCGTTGCAGGACGAGACCCACGGCTTCGTCGGCTTCGTCCCGCTCGCCTATCAGCCGCAGGACAACGACATCCCCGTCGAAAATCCGCCGACCGGTTTTGATTCCTTGCGCACCATCGCCATCAGCCGCATCTACCTCGATAACTTTGATCATATCACCGCGTATTGGGTGGGTCTGGGCATCAAGCTCGCGCAAGTCGCCTTGAGCTACGGCGCGGATGATCTGCACGGCACCATCATCGAGGAACACATCTTCCACATGGCCGGCGCGACCTCGCCGCAATTGCAGACCG
>DASZPR010000536.1:0-2854 GCA_035550235.1 Verrucomicrobiia bacterium
AATGAAACGCAGCCGCTCCTGTCGCGTCCTCGAAAGCATCAATCCGCACCCCGTGGCGGGCAGCTACTCGCGCGTCAAATCCTGGGTCGACGCCGAAAGTCACGGCATCGTCCTCGCCGAAGCCTACGATCTGAACGGCAAGGAACTGAAAGAATTCGCCCCCAAAGATTTTTCCAAGGTGAACGGCCAATGGCAACTGGAGGAGATGCAAATCAGTAACGTCCAGACCGGCTCCCGCACCACCGTCAAATTCAACCTGAAGCAATAGGTAGGGACCGGCGCGCACCAGCGGGCTGAAAAACATCTCCCAGCGCGCAAATCTTTTCCGTATTTCCAATTGGTTGTTCGTTGTTCGATGTTGGTTGTTGGATGTTCGACTTTCCCCTTTTCCCCAATTTGCCAGCGTGACATTCCCCCCGGATTGCTGTCTAATCCCCAGTGAAACAACCGCTCATGAACGAGCCGATGGCAGAACGGGAATGTCCACTCCCACCGCAAGTCGATTGGGAACCGCCCGAATTCGCCAACCTCTACGCCGAGCACAGCCGCGCGATTTTTTACCTCGCGCTTCGCTTTCTCGGCGATCCCCAAAAAGCCGAGGACGCCACCCACGACGTTTTTCTCAAGGCCTTCCGCAAGATGGATCAATTCCGCGGCGAAGCCTCCTGGCGCACCTGGCTTTATCGCATCGCCATCAACCACTGCCGCAACCTCCAGCAATCCTGGAACGAGCGGCACATGTTTTCCAACGCCGACGAAGCCGTCTGGGAAAACGCCGTCGCGCAAAGTGATTCGCCCCTGCGCGTCCTGGAAACCAAGGAACTCGGCGAACGCATCCAGAAAGCCCTCGACGCGTTGCCCGACGAATACCGCCTCCTCCTCCTGCTCATCGCCGACGAACAATTGAGCTACGAGGAAGTTGGCGCGCTCACCGAGCAATCCGCCGATGCCGTGCGCGGCAAATTGCATCGCGCCCGCAAAGCCTTCGCCGCCCTTTTTAAAAAAACCGAGTAAGGTAATATATGAAGCAGCATAATGAGTTTGAATCCCGCGAGGAACACGAGTCCAACGCCCAACACCAGTCCGCGCAAAACGCCGTCCAGGAATTTTCCACCGTCGAAGAACTCTTGCGCCACGACGCCGCGCAAACCTCCCCGCCCTCGTCCATCGCCCAACGCCTCCAAAAATCCAGCGCCGAATTCCCTCGTCCCAACCGCTCCTGGTGGCAAAAACTATTCGGTCAATAACGCAAGCTTGCAACCGAACCATGAATCACTCTCTAAATCATAATTCGGTAAACTTGGTTGTTGGTTGTTGGATGTTCGATGTTGGATGTTTGAACTTCAGCGTTCGATGTTCGATGTTCGATGTTCGACGTTCCCCAATCGATCCCCTATGAATTTCTCCACCGAACTCGAAACTCTCATCCGCGCCCGCTACCCGATTCTTTACATCGTCTCCAGCGAGGAATTGCGCGTGCAGAATGTCATCGTCGACATCGCCCGTAAACGGCAGAAAAAAGTTTTCGAATGGAGCTACAGCACCGGCATCGTTCCCGCCGGCACCTCCATTCAATCGCAAAAAAATCGCAGCACCGCCACCAAGGAACCCCTCGCTGCTCTCGACCAGGTCATCGAACAAGTGGAACCCGCGCTGTTCGTCTTCAAAGACCTGCACCCGTTCCTCACGAAAAATAATTTCGCCATCGTCCGCAAGCTCAAGGAAATCGCGCTGCACCTCAAGAACAGCTACAAAACCATTTTGCTCATCTCGCCGGTGCTCGAAATCCCCACCGAACTCGAAAAAGAAATCACCGTCCTCAACCATCCTCTCCCCTCGCGCGAAGACCTGAGCGCCCTGCTCGATAAAATCGCCGTCGACGTCACGCATTTAAAAATCGATGTTGATTTAGGCGACGAAGGCCGCGAACGCCTCCTGCAAGCTGCGCTTGGCCTCACCCTCGGCGAAGCCGAAAATGTTTTCGCCAAAATCATCGTCAAAAACGGACGCCTCGGCGGCACCGACATCAGCGAAGTCTTCGCCGAGAAACAGCAGATCATCCGCAAGAGCGGCCTGCTCGAATACTACCCCGCCAGCGAGGATTTCAGCAGCGTCGGCGGTCTCGCCGTTCTGAAAGAATGGCTCACCAAACGCTCCGCCGCCTTCACCGCCGAAGCGCGCGCGTTCGGCCTGCCAGCGCCCAAAGGCATCCTCATGCTCGGCGTCCAGGGCTGCGGCAAAAGTCTCACCGCCAAAGCCGTCGCCACCCAATGGCAATTGCCCCTGCTCCGCTTCGATATGGGCCGCATGTTCGGCAGCCTCGTCGGCTCCTCGGAAGAAAACGTCCGCCGCGCCATCGCCGTCGCCGATTCCGTCGCGCCCGCGATTTTATGGGTTGATGAAATCGACAAAGCCTTCGCCGGCTCCCAAAATTCCGGCGCCGTCGATGGCGGCACCTCCGCCCGCGTGTTCGGCACTTTTCTAACGTGGCTCTCCGAAAAAACCGCGCCCGTTTTCGTCGTTGCGACTGCCAATGACATTTCCCAATTGCCACCCGAACTCCTCCGCAAAGGCCGTCTCGACGAAATTTTCTTCGTGGACTTGCCGGACAAGGACGAACGCACGGAAATTTTTGGCATCCACCTGAACAAACGCGGACGCGACGCCTCGACTTTCGACCTCGAAGCCCTTGCCGAAGCCAGCCGCGATTTCAGCGGTGCGGAAATCGAGGAATCCATCAACAGCGCGCTCTACGACGCCTTTTATTCACACTCCGACATCACCACGGAGCTGGTCCTGGCAACGCTTTCGCAAACTGTGCCGCTGGCGAAGACCATGGACGAGCAAATCAACC
>DASZPR010000537.1:0-2709 GCA_035550235.1 Verrucomicrobiia bacterium
TGAAGACGCTCAGCGCTTGCATGGGCAAACCTATCTCCTGTCCGAATTTCTCGCCAAATACGCGCCGCATTATCCGGCCCGCGAACTGGCCGGGCAAAAGGCCGTCGTGCAAATGCATTGTCACCATCGCGCCATCATGAAAGTGGAGGCCGAACAGCAGTTGATGAAAAAGCTCGGACTGGAAGTTCAGACTCCCGAATCCGGCTGTTGCGGCATGGCCGGCGCGTTTGGCTTCGAAAAAGGCGAACATTATGACGTGTCGATCAAATGCGGTGAACGCCATCTGCTCCCCGCCGTTCGCCAAACGAACGAAGAAACCCTGGTCATTGCCGACGGCTTCAGTTGTCACGAACAGATCGTCCAACAAACGGATAAAAAACCGATGCACATCGCCGAAGTGCTGCACCTCGCGATGACGAAAGGCACTCCGCGTCCGCCCGAATCTCCGGAATCTTCCACACCCGAATCGCAAGAAGAAACAGATGCAACCGAGCATGACCGCGGCGAACACAAACATCTCTTGAAACCCGCGGAAAGGGTGGTGACAGCTGCCGTTCTGGCTGGAATGACCGGAGCCTATCTGCTCGGTCGAAACAAAAAGCAAGACGAGGAACATTGAACACTATGCAAATCGAATTGAAAGAACCCCAGGAAACCCGAGCCAAAAAAAAGGTCGAGGTCGTCGTAATTACCGGAGCATCCGCCGGAGTAGGCCGCGCCACCGTCCGCCGTTTCGCGAAAGACGGAGCCTGCATCGGCTTGCTCGCGCGCGGAGTGGATGGATTGGAAGGAGCGAAACGGGAAGTCGAAGCCGCCGGCGGACGCGCGCTGGTGTTGCCGACCGATGTGGCCGATCCCAACCAGGTCGAAGCCGCCGCCGAAGCGGTGGAGCGTGAGTTTGGCCCAATCGATATCTGGGTGAATGACGCCATGGCCAGCGTTTTCTCGCCGATCAAGGAAATGACGTCGGACGAATTTCGTCGCGTCACCGAAGTGACCTACCTCGGTGTGGTTTACGGCACCATGTCCGCGCTCAAACGCATGTTGCCGCGAAACCACGGCACGATTGTGCAGGTCGGCTCCGCCCTTGCCTACCGCAGCATCCCATTGCAATCCGCCTACTGCGGAGCCAAGCACGCGATTCACGGCTTCACCGACTCGTTGCGCTGCGAATTAATCCACGACAAAAGCAACGTGCACGTCACTATGGTGCAACTCCCCGCCGTCAACACGACGCAATTCGGCTGGGTCAAAAGTCGGCTTCCCAATCGCGCAAAACCGCTCGGGAAAATTTTCCAGCCGGAAGTGGCGGCGGAGGCCATTCATTGGGCCGCACATCATCGGCGACGCGAGTTGTATTTGGGAATGCCTTCGGTCGAATCCATCGTCGCCAACAAGGTTGCACCTGGTCTGCTGGACCGCTACCTCGGCCGTACCGGCTACAAAGGCCAGCAAACCTCACAACCAAAAGACCCCGATCAGCCGGACAATCTTTGGAATCCTGTTCCGGGCGATCACGGTGCACACGGGCAATTTGACGCGCAAGCCCATCGCCGCAGCTCCGAATTTTGGTTTGCGAAAAATCGAAATTGGATCGGAGGTATTGCCGCCGGTTGCGCACTGGCCGCCGCCGCACTTTTTCTGACGCGAAGAAAAAATAACCTGGGCCTGTGAATCACCCCGAACTTGCAACCAACAGCGAACCGACGCGAAATCATACTCGCGCCATCGCCTATCCGGCCATCGAACGCCATGGCATCATCGGCGATCGCCGCACCGCTGCGCTGGTCTCCGCAGATGGCACGCTGGACTGGCTTTGCCTCCCGGACTACGACGGCGATATTGTTTTTGGCGCGTTACTTGACTGGACCAAGGGCGGCTATTGGCGGCTCGGTCCCGCCGCGATGATGCAGGGCGAACAATCCTACGATGGCGAAACGATGGTGCTGCAAACCGCCTGGACGCTCGAAACCGGCGAACTGGTCCTGCAAGACACCATGCTCTGGCCGGAACACCAGCGCGCGCCGGAACAGGAAACCTGCCGCGTGATCGTTCGATGCCTGAAATGCGTTCGCGGCACGGCGCGATGCGAGTTTCATCTGCGCCCGAGTTTCAATTTTGACGAAGAGTCACCCATCTCCTTCGTCGAACATCCCAGCGGCATTTCCCTTCAGACGGGCAATTGCACCCTGCGCTTGTGGTGCAATTTTCCGTTACAACCGGATGCGGTCAGTTTGCGTGGCGAAATCGAATTGACCGAAGGGCAGGAACTCTGGGCCGTGCTGGAAACCGGCGCTTCCGGACATGGATGGTCGGTTGAAGCCGCCCGGGACGCGGTGGAGAAAAACCGGAATTACTGGCGCGAATGGCTCAAACGCATTCACCACGCGCCCAGTGAAATTCGGCGCTCGGCCATGACAGTGCATCTGTTGAGCTATGCGCCCGAGGGTTCCGTGGTCGCGGCCGCAACGACTTCGCTGCCCGAACGCATCGGCGGCCAGTGGAATGCGGATTACCGGCTATGCTGGGTGCGCGATACCTCACTGGCTTTGGGCATGCTCGAACGACTGGGCGACTGGGAAGAAACCGAGCGTTATTTGCAATGGCTGCACCGGCAAGTCTCGCGTTTCGGCCAGCCCCTGCGTGTGCTCTATGGCATCCGGGGAGAAAAACATGCGCGCCAGAGGAAAATAAAAAGCGCGGCGGGCT
>DASZPR010000538.1:0-3430 GCA_035550235.1 Verrucomicrobiia bacterium
AATGAAAATTATGCGCGCGAAGTCATGGAATTGTTCACGCTGGGCGAGGGCCATTACACGGAAAAGGATATCACCGAGGCCGCGCGCGCACTGACAGGTTGGTCGCTGGACCAGGAGGGGCAGAAATTCATCTGGCGGCCGTTCATTCATGACAACGGCGAGAAGACCGTCCTCGGAAAGACGGGCAATCTGGACGGCGACGATTTTCTCCAACAAATCGTCGCGCAACCTCAGGCACCGTTATTTATCACGGCCAAGCTCTGGAATTTCTTTGCGGGTGAAATGCCGTCTCCGGAATTGAACGCCGGGCTGGCGGACTTTTTCCGCAGCAGCGGGAATAATTTCAAGCCGCTGATGCGCGTAATGTTTTCGATCGAGGATTTTTATTCGCCCTCCATCGTTCGCAACGAGATCAAAAGCCCGGTGCAATGGCTGATCGGGAGCGTGCGGATGCTGGAGTGCGAATTGCCGCCGCCGCTGGTTTCCACGAACCTGCTCCGCGGCCTCGGGCAGGATATTTTTGCGCCTCCGAACGTGAAGGGGTGGGATGGCGGCATCGCGTGGATCACGACGAATAACCTGATCGCGCGCTACAATCAATCGGCGTTGCTGGCGCAGGGTGATATGTCCATGGCGGCGAGTCTTGCGACTGGTCCGGCCAAGAATCCGGCGCGGGTGAAGCAGATTCAAAATCGGATGCGCAACATGCGCGAAGGCGGCGTGAACGTGGCTAAAATTTTCACGGAACAGGAGCGGAGCAACAAAGATCTGCTGATGGCTGCCCTGCAAAAGCGTTTGCTGCAAAGCACCCTGGCGGGGCCCCGCCAGCAGACTTTGCGCGAATTTCTCGACGGAAAAACTGAGTTGGATGACAACGACATTCGCGATGCGATTCGACTCGTGATGTCGACCCAGGAATATCAAGTAACATGAAAAATAAAACTGAAACGTGAAACGTGAAAAGGCGGCCGCACCGCATTCACGCTTTACGTTTACGTTTCACGAAAACTATGAAAAACGAAATTACCCTGCAAACCCGGCGTGAGTTTTTGCGCCGCACCATCCTGACGAGCGCTCTTTCGTGGACGGTTCCAACGTTTCTCGCGAATACTTTTTCCGCGCTACAGGCGGATGCGATGGATCGCGCGACCCAAATCACCACGGGCAAGGACTCGACGATCCTGGTCGTGTTGCAAATGGCCGGCGGCAATGACGGCATCAACACCGTCGTCCCGCACGGGAGCGATTATTATTACAAGGCGCGCCCGCGCATCGGCATCAAGGCGGACCAGGTGTTGAAAATCAACGACCAGATTGGTCTGAATCCCGGATTGAAGGGATTCCGGGAATTGTATGACCAGGGCAGCCTCGCGATCGTGCAGGGCGTGGGTTATCCGAACCCGAATCGCTCGCATTTCCGCTCCACGGAGATTTGGCAGACGGCGTCGGATTCCGATAAGTTTGAGAAGTATGGCTGGATTGGGCGCTACTTTGACAACGCATGTTCGGGGGCCGATCCCACAGTCGGCGTGAGCGTGGGGCGGCAAATGCCACAGGCCTTCGCGGCGAAAACCCCTAAGGGCGTGAGCGTGGATAACCCGCAGAATTATCGTTTCATTAATTCCGAAAGCGGCGACGACGGAAAAATGATGGAGCAATCGTACCGCGAACTGAATGGGCAGATGGTGGAGGAAAATTCCGGCGGCTCGATCGGCGGCATCAGCGGGCTGGCGCCGCAAAGCCAACGCAAAGGATCGGTCATGGATTTTCTGGAACGCACGGCGCTCGATGCGCAGGTGAGCTCGGACGAAATCCGTGCCATCAGCGCGCGGGTGGATACCAAGGGCGCTTATCCCGGTTCACAGTTGGGAAATTCGTTGAAGCTGGTGGCGAAATTGATCGGCGGCGGTTTGCCGACGCGTATTTTCTATGTGTCGCAGGGCGGTTATGACACGCATACGAATCAGGTCAATACGCACCAACGTTTGTTGCAGGACCTTGGCGATTCGGTGAAGGCATTCACGGATGACTTGAAAGCGCAGGGCAATATGCCGCGCGTAATGGTGATGACGTTCAGCGAATTTGGCCGCCGCGTTTCGGACAATGCGAATTCCGGCACCGACCATGGCGCGGCCGCGCCGATGTTTGTGATTGGGCAGCACGTGAAGGCCGGGTTGCTTGGGCAATATCCCAGCCTCGCGCCCGCTGATTTGTATCAAGGTGACATCAAATACACGGTGGATTTCCGGAGTGTGTATGCTTCGGTGTTGGAGAATTGGTTGCGCACGCGGAGTGAACCGATTTTGGGACGAAAGTTTCAGCCGCTGGCGTTGGTGTGAGACTTTTGTCCAAAGTCCAAGGTCCAAAGTCCAAAGTCGCGTGGCGCGTCACTTGGTGTGTTTGATAACCCACTGATTGCAATTCAGCTTTGGCGCGCACGGAGTGGCGCGCCTACCACGTCGGGCGTCAATAAAGCCTGTCGGCTACCAATATCTTGCTCCTGATTGGTGATGGGTTAGCATCGCGGCGTGAACGACTTGCCGGAGAAAATCAACCAGACTATTCAGGCGCGGGGATTGTTTCGTCGCGGCCAAAAAATTCTGGTGGCGGTTTCTGGCGGGGTGGATTCCATGGTGCTGCTCCACGTTCTGCACGCGCTCGCCAAAAAGCATCGCTGGCGAATTACTGTCGCCCATTTGAATCATCAATTGCGCGGGCGCAGCAGTGATGCGGATGAACGGCTTGTGGCGCACGCTGCAAAAACGCTCCGCGTTCCGATCGTCAGCGCGCGGGTTGAGGTAAAAAAACTTGCCCGCGCCGGAAAACTGTCGCTGGAAATGGCGGCGCGCAAGGTGCGCCATGAATTCCTGGCGCAAACGGCAGCGCGTTTGAAAATTTCCCACGTCGCGCTGGCTCACCACGCGGATGACCAGGTCGAGTTGTTTTTTTTGCGATTGTTTCGCGGCGCGGGCAGTGAAGGACTGGCGGGAATGAAATGGAGCGGTCCTTCGCCGGCGAATGCAAAGATTCAATTGGTCCGCCCGCTGTTGGAGCAATCCAAAGACGCGTTGCGGGATTATGCCGCTTCGGAAAAAATCCGGTTCCGCGAGGACGCGAGCAATGAGTGGATGGACATTCAGCGCAATCTCATCCGCCGCGAATTGCTTCCGCTGCTGCGTCGCAAATATCAGCCCGCCCTGCGGCGCACGATTTTGCGTTTGATGGAGATTGCGAAGGCGGAATCGGAATTGGTCACGCTGGTGACGGAGGATTGGATGACGCGCGGCGCCAGACCGGGGTTCGTTGAAACCAGCGATTTTCGGAAGCTGCCGGTGGCGATGCAGCGCCGTTGCGTTCAGTTGCAATTGTTGCGCCAGGGCATTCCAGCGGATTTTGCGCTCATTGAGCGTTTGCGAATTTCGCCGGGCTT
>DASZPR010000539.1:0-1559 GCA_035550235.1 Verrucomicrobiia bacterium
GCGAGAATCGTTGTGATCAGTTTCGTGTGATCTTCGTTATAGATTTGAACTATGTGGCGGTTGGAGGCGCTATTCGCCAATTTGAAAGTGTACGTGCCTGGTTGTAATACCGTGCCGGGCACTTGAGTCGGCTCGTTGAAAGTAATTTTGGTCGTCTTGTCCCACGCGTCAGAGCGGAGACCGCTCGAGCAGGCCAATACAAACGCCAAGCCGAGGAAAGCGGTTAAGATCCTGCAAAGCCTCATTGATGAGACCTCCTCATTGGTTTCTGTTTGGCTGGGCCGCCAGGGAAATCGCTTTACCGAACTCCTTCCCTTCGATTCAGGAGACCAGACACGGATGTCCAGCGGCAATCGACCGATTCAATGAGGATTCACGGATGGAATTCGTAAGCCATAGGCTCCAACACGCTTCAGGCAATCACACTACAGAGTGAATCGTTCGGGGCGGCGGATCACCGCCGCCCTGTCCTCTCTCGCCCTAGCTTTGTAGTAGGTGGAGATTTCCAATGAACGGGGGCCCGCCGAGGGTTCGACGCGGAATCCCAGCAACATTCAAAAATTAAGGCGCAAAACGCGCCATTCTTGTCCTTTTAAGCCCATTGAAGGCCATTTTAAGGCGCCAAATGCGCCAAATTTGCACCAAATATCTGGTCCGAACGCGCCGTCTCGGCTCCCATTTGTCATCCCTTGAATCCGGCGCAAAAGTCCGCTACGTTGGTTCCGGACGAACATCTAAGTATAAGATCAAGCAGTGGATAGGAATCAGATGGCGGAACGGAAATTTGATGTGATTTGCATTGGCGCGGGGCCGACGGGGTTGGCGTGTGCGATCGAGGCGAAGCGCGCGGGAATGTCCGCGCTGGTGATCGATAAAGGCTGTCTTTGCAACTCTTTATACCACTATCCGACGAACATGCTGTTTTTCACGACGCCGGAGCGAATGGAGATCGGCGATATTCCGATGACGGCGTTTGGGGGGAAGCCGACGCGAGCCGAAGCCCTCAAATATTACCGCCGCGCGGTGGACCATTTCGGCGTAGAAACCGCCTTGTATCAACACGTTACGCGTATAAGCGGCCACGACGGCGCGTTCATCGTGCATGCGAAAGACGTGCACGGCGCGACGCACGAGCATCACGGTAAGAAGGTAATCATCGCGACTGGGTACTACGACCGCCCGAACTATCTCTCCGTCCCGGGCGAGAACCTGCCCCACGTTTCGCACTATTTCACCGACCCGCATCCCTATTGGGGACAACAAGTTGTGGTAATCGGGGCGAAAAATTCAGCGGCGGAAGCGGCCCTCGACCTGTTCCGCGGCGGCGCGCACGTGACGCTGATTCATCGCGGGCCTGAATTGGGCAAGAGCCTGAAGTTCTGGGTCAAGCCGGATATTGCGAATCGTATCGCCGCCGGCGAAATTAAAGCGATGTTCAACACGCAAGTGACGCGCATCGAGCCGAATCAGGTTTGGGTAAAGAATGGCGATGGCGAAAAGGCGATTCCCGCCACGCACGTTTTCGCGATGACGGGCTACCATCCGGATTTCGATTTTCT
>DASZPR010000540.1:0-3530 GCA_035550235.1 Verrucomicrobiia bacterium
CAGGCGATCGTGCGAATGAAATTGCAGCTCGGGCAGCAAATCACTGCTCGCGATGCAAAGAAAGGTCCCCGCGCAGAAGGCCAACGCACAGCCGAGGAAAGTAATGTTCGAGCCTGCGATGTGGTTTGCTCCGAGGTAAAAAACCGCGACGCCGAGAGGGGTGGCCAGCGAAAAGAGCACATTGAGCAGTTGGCGTGAGAAGCGGGAACTGCCGCCAGCGGTCATCAACGTGGAAACCGCCATGGCATCGAATGGTTTGTGCAGAATGACGGCGAGCGCGGTGCCGAATCCGGCCAGTCCCTGGCCTTTGGCGGTGGCTTCGACTGCGGCGGCCATTGCTAATCCGTCCAGCAACGAGTGCAGAGTTAATCCAAGCGCGGTGCCGACCCAGGAGAGTTGTTTGGCCGATTTTTCGGCGAGCGTGTGCGCGTGTTCGTGTTCGTGAGGGTGATCGTGACCGTGGTCATGGTCATGATGATGATCGTGCTCGTGAGCATGTTCATGGGTTTCAACCGCGTGTTCGTCACTGCAACAATCTTCCGGATCGCCTTCAGGAAGATCATGGTGGTGGAAATGAAAGAAGCGTTGGAGGAAAAACATCGCCAGAAAACCGCTGAGCATCCATGCGACAGTACGGTCCAGAGAGTTCAGATGTTCATTGGCATCCGGAAGAAAATGGAGCAGGGCGATGCCGAGCATCAGGCCGGCCACGAGGCTGATGGCGATTTGCAGGCGGGTATGGGTGAGACGGACGATAAAAGGGAGCCAACCGCCCGCCAGCGACGCGAACAGAACAAACACACAATAAATCGCGAGCGCCCAACCGGAAGAAATCATGCGCCAGTGATATTTAATTCAGCGCGCGAATGCCAGCCGGAAAAAATTTGAGAGTGGGGAGCGTTGCACCGCACGCGTCACTTTGTTAGCCGTTGGCGCATTTTCAAAGGCTCTAAAGTTATTGCAGTCCATTTCATAATTTCATGAAAACATTTCCTGAACATTCGTTCTAGAAACGGGCTATTTAAAGCGAAAACGCCACACTCGCGTGTGGCGTTCCATTTTCAATTGTCGAATTTTGACCTAGATGGTCTCTTCGGAGAGCCAGTCCGTCAACTGCAGGTAGCTCCGAATTTTGCGCCGTTCATAGCGATGCTTCACGGCTTTTTTGGGATGACTATCGGTTTTTCGGAAGGGATGCTTAGGGTTCCTGACTGCTTCATTGATCATTTCCAATGTTTTCATCATAGCTCGAATCCTTTCTCGAGATGAACCACAGCGTGAATGATGCCAAGTCCTTGACTTTTGGTCCGAGTGCGTTGAACCCGGCATCGTCTGCTTCAAGCGGTTCAGTTATATGACCGCCTGCCGGAAAAGTCATTCAAAAATTGTTATTATCAAGTGGAAATTTGTTTGGTGTTCCACGCGAAAGCGCCGGAACGCCATTCCTTTTCCACGCGACTGGCAATCAGCCGCAGGCCGGACCGTTCGTAATCCCTTTGTACCAAGGCGAATTCGCTGTTTAGAATCCCGGCCAGCACAAGCACGCCAGCAGGCTTCAGGCGTGAGAGAATGCGCCGGCGCTCAGCCATCAGCAGGGTTGAAATCAGGTTGGCGCAGATGAAATCGTATTTTTTTGCGGAGCGAAGTGGCAGTTTGGTGACATCGCGGCGCGTGATGTGAACTTTTTGTAACACGCGATTTTTGCGCGCATTGTCGCGGGCGATGCGGACGGATTCGGGATCGAAATCAAAGGCCTCCACAGGCGCATAGCCGAGCTTCGCGGCGGCAATGGCGAGGATTCCGGAGCCGGTGCCGATGTCCAGGAAGGAACGTGTTGCGGGTTGCGTATTGCGTGCTCCCCTTGATGCCAACTGTTGCAAACAAAAACTGGTCGTCGGATGCTGGCCGGTGCCGAAGCTTAGACCCGGATCAAGAACGATAACGGCTTGGCCTTTGCGCAGCGGGCGCTTGATCCAACTCGGTTTGATGAGAAGCGCGGCGCCGATCTCAATCGGTTTGAAGTGGCGTTTCCAGGATTCGGCCCAATCTTCGCGACGGACTTTTGTGCATGAAATTTTGCCCGAACCTATATTCAGCCCGAAACTTTTGATCCGCTTCAATCCATCTTGCAGTGCGGCTTTGGTTTGTAGTTCCGCCTTCAGGCGGCTGCGTGAACGCTGTGCTACGAACGGATTTTTCGGGACGTAAGTGGCGACAGTGACTTCTTTGGTCTCCACGTCCGTATAGGATGAAACCGGAACTTCGAAGGCGCTAAAAAGCAATTCCGTCACGGCGTCCTCCGATTCGGTCGTCGTCGTGACGGCAATTTTCCAGACTGGTCCGCGCGGCTTCATAGGCTGGGCTCGTCCCAGGGCGTGAAGTTCAGAAACTGCACTTCGGTTTTCTGAGGCAGGATGGCGACGTTCGTGACGCTAGCGTAATCAATTTCAAAACCGGCCATGCGAGGCAGCGGAACATTCAGCAAGATCGAAAGAATCATCCGAATGACGCCGCCGTGGCAGAACACCGCGACATTTTCGCCAGGATGCTTTTGCAACGTCTCGCGAATGAACGGCTCAAGACGATTGCGATAGGAAGCGGCATTTTCGGCATTGGCAATGCCGCCGCGTTCCAGTTCGGTCAGCCATTGAAAGGCGCTGACGCCGAATTTTTCGCGCACGGCGTCCCAGGTCAGCCCGGTCCAATCACCAAAATCGACTTCCCGCAAATTCGGCACGGTGATCGCGCGACCGGCCCAGCCGTTAGTTGTGCCAAAAGGAGCGAACGTTTGCTGGACGCGTTTCATGGGGCTGGCGTAAACGGCATTCAGCGGTTGGCGCGCGAGCCACTTCGCCAAGGCAGCGGCTTGTTCGTGGCCGCGCGGCGAGAGATTCATATCAATGCGCCCGCCGAAAACGCGTTGGTAAGCCGCCTCGACTTCACCGTGGCGAATCAACACGAGTTGCGTGGGTCGCTGCGGCGCGGCTTCAATGGACGGAAGAGAAAGATCGGTGTGAGACATGGGAATCAATAAAAAACATCCAACAACCAACATCCAACATCGAACCCCCAATTGTCGCCGAGTTGGGAGCTTATTGGATGTTGGTTGTTCGATGTTGGATGTTGGTTGTTCCCAAACTTCATGGAAAGAGAGCGGACCTTATCCAATTCGCAACTATGCCAGCGCGGCTTGTTGCGCGGTAAGCAGCTCGCGAATGCCGCTTTTGCCGAGCATCAATAATTTGGCCAATTGCTCTTCACTGAAAGTGGATTCCTCGCCGCTGCCTTGCAGTTCGATGAATTCGCCGGCGGAATTCATCACCAGATTCATGTCCACTTCGGCCGCGGCGTCTTCCGTGTAGCAAAGATCGAGCATCGGCTTTTTGTCCACCACACCCACGCTGACCGCTGCGACGGCGTGCAGCATGGGACTCTCGGCCAGTTTTCCATCGGCAATCAAGCGACGGATGGCGATGGACAACGCCACGAACGAGCCGGAAATCGCCGCCGTGCGCGTGCCGCCGTCGGCC
>DASZPR010000541.1:0-2693 GCA_035550235.1 Verrucomicrobiia bacterium
CGCATGAGCGGGAATATTGGGTGCAGGTGGAAAGGATTCCAAGCGTGGAGGCGTTGGGTAATTTGAGCAAAGGAGTGATAGTGCAAGGCCGGAAGACCCTGCCCTGCCAGGCGTGGATGCTGGAGCCGCAACCGGAGGTGCCGCCGCGGGAACCGCCCATTCGCGCGCGCAAGACGGTGGCGGATTGCTGGATCGCGATGGAATTGATCGAGGGGAAAAATCGGCAGGTTCGGCGGATGACGGCGGCGGTGGGGCATCCGACGTTGCGATTGTTGCGGGTGAGAATCGGGCGTTTTGGAGTGGTCGGAATCGCGCCGGGAAAATGGAAGGTTCTTTCCGCGGCCGAGCGGAGCCTGGTGTTAGATCAGTAATTGCGTTTCAGCCAGATGATCGCGGCGATGGCGGCGATGCTGAAGAACGACATCACCCAGGCGGAGTTCGCAAAAAAATAGGAGCCGGCGACGATGGCAATGCCGCCGAACAGCGGGATCATTTCTTTCTGCTTCCATCCGTAAATGGAGAAACCCGAACCGACGGCACCCCAAAGAACCGACGCGATCAGAGCGCTGGGAGGACCAATCATCTTTGTCAAATCTGTCGGCGGCATGAGACAGCTTAACGGCACTCGTGACGGGAGGCGAGAATTCGTTTAGTTTCACGGCGAGTTATGTCATTACCACCCTATTTACGTTCGCAGCCCGATGGAGTTTTGCTCTCCGTTAAACTTCAGCCGCGCGCTTCGGCGAATGAGATTGGTGAGGCGATGGGAAACGAATTGCGGATTAAGGTGATGGCGCCGCCGGTGGATTCGGCGGCGAATGAGGCGTTGGTTCGGTTGTTGGCGGAAACGTTGGATTGCGGGCGCAATCAAGTGGAACTCGTGCGGGGGCAAACGTCTCGGCACAAAACGGTCCGGCTGCGCGGGATGACGGCTGAGGATGTGTTTGAAAAGCTGACGGAAGACAAAAAACGGTAGTGGGGCGGGCGCGCTCCCCATTAACTACTGGCGCTGGTGTATCGGCGCAACGAGGCGCGCCAGCCAAGTTCGGACACCACAAAGCACGCGGCGGCCATGCCGAGCAGCAAGAGGATGGAATAGGGATTCTCGAGCTTATCTGTGAGCACGCGCGCGGGGACGTTCGAGACGAGGAGCATGGGAATGGCGAAGGTGAAGATCGCTTTGAACAATCCTTGAAACGCTTCGTCGGGCATGCGGGCGATGTTGAACAGGTTGTAGTAGCCCCAGACAATTCCTTGCGCGCGCACGGTCCAAAAACTGATGGTCGCGAGCAGGAACATCAGGGAGTAGTGAATCACAATTCCCGCGATGCAAAGGGCGAGGAAGACGAGGATGTGCGGCACGGTGGGCATGAAGTGCAATTGATGCGCGGCATACGCGATGACCGCCGCGCCGGAGGTGGCGTTGACAAATGCGCCGAGATCGACCTGCCGGAATGACACGACGAAGCGCGTGTTGATGGGCAGCAGCATGAGGAAATCGAGTTTTCCGGTGCGAACGAGTTCGGAGAGATTGGTGCAGTTGACGAGGAAAAAGGCCTGGAAGATTTGCTGGATGAAATGGCTGGCGCCGACGAGCATCACGACCTGCCATTTGGTCCAACTGCCAATATTGTCCGTGTGCAAATAGAGGACGCCGATGAAACTGAGTTGGAGACCGAACCACAGGAATTCGACCAATATCCAAAGGAGGAAATTTCCTTTGAACATGGTTTCGCGCGTGACGGAATTTTTCCAGAGCGCGGAATAGATGGTGAGGTAGCGTTTCAGGTTCATCTTTATTATCCTCCGACGGCTTCGTATTTTTTAATTCCGCGATTCCACGCGAATCGGGCGAGCACGTACATCGCGCAGACCCAGAGGAATTGAATGGCCAGACCGCGCGCGAGTTCATTGCCGGTGGTTTTGCCCATGTAAATGCTGATGGGAAAGTAGAGTTGATATGGGAACGGCGTGAAATAGAGGATGCGTTCGAGCCACGGGGGGAGAATATCGAGCGGGAACAAATGGCCGCTGGCGAGGTATTCAAAGGCGAACAGGATGAAAATGAAGGTGGAAACTTCCAGGACCCAGAACGCGAGCATGGCCATGGTGTAGGACATGAAAAATTGCAGCAGCGCGGTGAGCATAACGGAAATCAAAAACAGGCCGAGAGCGGCCCAATCGTGCGGGAGGACGAAGTAATTGTGCAGGCAGAGAATGAAAATCGCGACTGGAGCAGCGGCGACTGCCAGGTAGGTGATGCGGCCCGAAAGAAACAGGCAGAAGCGATACCACAGGTAATCGATTGGTTTGAGCAAAAACTGGCTGATGTTGCCGTCTTTGATATCGGCGGCGATCTGCCAATCATCTTCATTCACGGCGGTCAGGGCATCGACCACGGTGGTGAGAAGATAATAGGAAACCATTTCGGCGTAGGTGTAGGTGCCGATCAGGGAGTTTCCGCTTTTGGCATTGCCGGAATAAATCGTGCGCCATACGTAGATCATGGCCATGAGCGGCAACAACCCAAACAACGACCGGGCCAGAAAGTTGAACCGGTAGGTCAGGCTGTTCTGGATGCCGATGTTAAGGACGTGTCGGTATTTTTTCATCCGGCACTAATCTAGCCACGGGTCGTTTTCGTTACCAGAAACAGACGAATGACAAATTGGAGTATTAACCGCATATTCAGA
>DASZPR010000542.1:0-3541 GCA_035550235.1 Verrucomicrobiia bacterium
GCAAAAATCTCGGTGGCCACGTTCACGCTCGCGTCCTGCCGTGAATCATTGTCCACCGTCACTTTGAGATTCACGGTGGCTTTCTCTTTGGAAACGTCGGGCGTGGTCACTTGCGTCCCCCATTGGCCAACGTGCACCGGACGCGTTTTGACGAGCCACACGTTGCGATAGATTCCCGCGCCGGGATACCAGCGCGAAGAATTCGGTGGGTTATCCAGACGAATCACAAGTTCATTGTCGCCGCCAGGTTTTGCGTAAGGCGTCAAGTCCACACGCCATGACGCATAACCGAACGGCCAGCCGCCGACGATCTGGCCATTTAACCAAACCGTCGCGTAAGACATGGCCCCATCGACATCGAGAAAAATCGATTTGCCCGCGTCTTCGGCGGGAATGCTCAATTTTTTGCGATACCATCCGATGCCTGCCGTCGGCAGGCGCCCCATGCCGCCTCCACCCGAATGCGTGAACGGTCCCCCGATTGCCCAATCGTGCGGCAGATTGATCTGTTGCCACGAGCTGTCGTCGAAATCCGGCCGCACATAATCGACGCCATCACCGAGATTGCCCTCGGGCCGCGCGTGCCGGCGCGATGCTTCCTCAATGAACGTATTGCCGGTTGGCAGAATCCATTGTTTGATGAACGCCGTCGCGTTGGTCGTCTCGTTCGTGACGGCCTGGTTGAGGGTGGAGTTGCCATCCGCTTCCTGCGCATAGCGGCGCACGCTCTGCGATTTTCTCTCGTCATAGAGCAAACTCACCGTGTTGTTGGTTGGGTCGCCCTTGGTGAATCGCCAGCCGTCGTCGATGGAAATCCGTTCACGCGCGGGGAGCTGCGCTGGCGATGCCGCATGAACCTCCGCCAAAACAAAAGCGGCAAATACAGCGCCAGCCACACTCGCAACAGAAGGCGTGGACGAAAATCTCATGATTATTGATGAGCGGCGTTCGCCGCAGCGGGAGCCGGAGTTGCGCTCGGATCCGCGCTCGGCGGCGGGGCATGGTCGGTCTTGGCCGGAGGACCGAGAATTTCTGTAAAGATTGGTTTCAATGCGTCCGCCCAGATTTGATAGCCTTTGGGCGTGGGATGCAATCGGTCAACTGTCATACCCGGATATAATTTTCCATTCTCGTCGGCGAGCTTGTCATTGACGTTGATATAACGAATTTTTTTGCCGTCGGCCATTTTGGCGAGGTTCTCGTTGATTTTGTTGATCTCCGGAATCACCGCCATGTTGTCGTTGCGCGGAAAAATCCCGGTGAGAATAATCACCGCGTTCGGCGCTTTTTCCTGCATCACTTTCACGATGGCCTGCAACCCGCGCGTGATATTCTCCACCTTCTCATCGCCGCCGGGGATCGTCCCCACATTGTTGACGCCCGCGAGCAGCACGAAGATTTTCGGATTCACGCCGTCCAATTCGCCATTCTCCAATCGCCAGAGAATGTTTTGCGTTTGATCCGCGCCCCAGCCGAAATCACCCGCGTTCCAGCCGAAAAAATTTGTGTTCCAATTCTCCAGGTTGGCCTTCCAATGGGCATCACTGGTGCCCCAACGGCGCGTGATGGAATCGCCCTCAAAATAAATATCGACGCCGCCCATTTTTGCCTTCGCGACCAATTGCTCGTGGGCGATCTGCGAATTTTTATCTCTGCGTGGTGCAGGCTGGTCTGCGCCGCGCGCGGTGAAGGCCGGGCGATGCCGCACGGCCTCGGCGTTAGTTCCCGCGGGAGGCGGTGTCTGCGCGGAAGAGAGTTGTGGCCAAGCCGCAACGGCGGCCAGGCTGAGGAGGTGAGTTAAACGTTTCATAATTTCAAATCATTGCATTAAACCAACCAGAGTGTCCTGGACGGCGTCGGCCCAAATCTCGTAGCCCTTGGAAGTGGGATGCAGGCCGTCGCTCATGATGTCCTTCGGAATCGAACCATCCGCCGCCAAAAACTTCGAGCCGATGTCCCGGTAAAACACGTGCTGATTATCATTGAGGGTGGAAATGATGGGGTTGATGGCATCAATTTCCTTCTGCGCCCCCGGACCGCCGATGCTGCGCGGAAAAATGCCGAGCAACAGAATTTTCGCCTCGGGAAAATCCTTTCGGAGTTCGAACACCACATCGGCCACGCCCATCGCGATTTCCGGCGCGGAATTGCGTCCGGTGTTATTGGTCCCAATCATCAGCATGATGGCTTTCGGCTTGAACCCTTCGCCCTCGCCATCGCGCAACCGGAACAAAACGCCCTGCGTCGTGTCGCCGGCAATGCCGAAGTTCGCGACTTTCATTGAGCCAAAGTGTTTGTCGAAAACCGCCTTGCCGCCGTACGGGATTGCGCCATCAATCGGCTCGCCACGCCCCGGGTTTCGCCACCAATCCGTGATTGAATCACCCATGAACAGCAGATCGATATCACCGTTCTTCGCGACTTCCACATTGTTGGTGTGCGCTCGCCGGAAATTGGGGCTGAGGTTCGGAATGATCGCGGTGTTCGGCCGCGGTGGTGCGGGCAGGTCGCCAACTGGAGCGGTGGCCGCGGCTGTGTCCGCCGGCACTGCCATCGCCGCCAGCGCAACGCGCGCCGGGGGCGGCGGCGCCTGGATGTAGGCCGAAACCCACTTGAAGAAGGAAGGCCAATTCGGTGTCACATCGTGGCCACCGTCGTGTTGGCGCCAGGCCAAATCGCCGCCGATGAGTTGAAGCACGGGAGGCATTTCGTCGGTTAGATAATTTCCGGGCGTGCCAAAATCCTTTTTGCCCAGCAGCCGATACACGGGACCGGCGAGAACACCCGCCATAAAACTTCCATGCGCATCGACCCATTTGGCGTCGCCGTGTTCAACCACTCCGTAGCTGATGAAACATGGGCGCGGCGCACACATGGCGATGAGTTCATGGGAATCCACCGGCAAATCCGCGACGGTTTTCAACGGCTCGGACGCGCCGTACTTGATGAAGTTTCCGGCCATCCAATAATATTCGCCTCCGGCAAGGTTCTCGACGGCCTCACCATAAATGTGCCGATGCAGTTTCGCACCACCTTCACCGGATGAGCCAATGAGCCCGACCGCAATGCGCGGTTCAAACGCCTCCGTGACGAGCGCCGCCTTGCCGTAGCGAGAGAGCCCTTCAATGCCGACCTTCTTTGCGTCCACCATCGAGTCGGGATTCGCTTCGAAATAATCAATCAACCGGCTCACGCCCCACTGCCACGCGCGCAACGCGCCCCAATCCTCCGGTTTCCGCGGCTGGCCTTTGTTCACCAAACCAATGATGCCCGTCGTCAACCGATTGTTGTCCGGCTGAACACTTG
This sequence comes from Verrucomicrobiia bacterium, assembly GCA_035550235.1. Classification (GTDB taxonomy): domain Bacteria; phylum Verrucomicrobiota; class Verrucomicrobiia; order Limisphaerales; family DASXHY01; genus DASXHY01. The sequence goes on from DASZPR010000542.1 coordinate 3,307, forward strand.
TCGGAGTGATGGAACCGTAAGCCCAGCCATTGGTAAGGGCTTGCTCATGCCAACCGGGTTCACGCGGAGGCCCGCCACCGGCGCGGCGACCGAAGCCGCCGAAACCGAATTCAATCATAATGGGCCGATGTCCGTTAGCCTGCCTGGGAACAGTGTAGCTCGCCTGGATATCAACCGTCAGGTTTGTGTAACCGCTGTTATCAACATGACCCACCAGGGTTTTCGTCACGGTGGG
>DASZPR010000543.1:0-3062 GCA_035550235.1 Verrucomicrobiia bacterium
GGCAGGGACTCGATCCCACCAATAATTGCCAGACGAACGAAACCTACGTGAAGCTCGCCGTCGGCCGCGATTACGCCGACGTCCCGCCCGTCCGCGGCACTTATAAAGGCACCGCCGACCATACGCTGTCCGTCGATGTAAAAATTCAGAAAATGGAATCGGAGCAAATGCTCACTCCGCCGTAATCAGCTTTTCCTCCTTCGGCTCCAATTCGACGCGCACGTTCCGGTATTCATCAAACAACCCGCCGTTGTGCATCTGCAACGCGAACGGCCCGGTCTTTCCCGCCTCGGCATTCGTGTAAACCAGATTCACGATTCCTTTCGTCCCGACCGGCTGTGCCACCGCCATGCGCGCCGTGCCATTCTTTGCATTCACCAAAATCTCCACCTGGCTCCATTCGTGATTGTTGAATTTGGTTTTCGTGGGGTTCGTGAAACCCGTGCCCCCTTTGTTGAAGCCCGGCCGATAATCCCAATGCCCGCCGTTCGGCACCTGGAATTGAATTCCGCCCAACGCGTCCAAACCCTTCTCGCCCTGCGCCGGTCGCGTGCAAAACAGCAGCACACACGGCTGATGGTTCCCGGAAATCTCCCGCATTTCGAAAACGATCCGGTAATTCGTATAATCGTCTTTGGTGTAAATCACTCCCCGGCCAGCTCCCGTGCTGGCCATCGCACCGTCCTTCACTATCCATGAAGTTGCCTTGCTCCGGGCGATTTCCGGATACGCATCTTCCAACAGTAGCCGATTTAAACGCATCAGATCCGAGCCTGTTGGCTCCGCTTTCAGCAACTCTTCCGTCGCCACACTGAGATGAACGCTCGCGAATCGCTTCTGATCGTAAATCGACGGCCCTGCGATGACCTTGTTGATGCCCTTCATCAAAGCCGAAGTCGCCGTTTTCACGTTGGTGCTGGCGACTGACAACTCCGCCAGCGCGCCCTTCGCCGTCTCATCCAATTGTTCATTCAAAAACGCCGACACTGCATCCGGCTTCTCTGAAATCTTCTTCGCAAACGCGTTGATATTCGAAATGTCACCCCCGCCGAGATTGTAGCTGATCGGCGATTGAATCCACCCGTTCAGCGTCTTGCCATCGAAGATGGGAGTCATCGCCGCAATCTTGTCGAGCGTCGCTTGCGGCAGCGGTTCCGAAGTTTTTGTCGTGGTGGATGCAATCGGCTCCTGAGCAAAAAGATTTGTAGATAGCGCGAGAGCAACAATGAATAGGGGTTTTGTTTTCATAGGGTTATTTGCGGCTTAGACGGGCACTTTTGAATTGAGGTTACGCGGGCACCACCGCAACACGAAAGACGATCGCTATCCCTTCGAAAAACATTTGCGCACCTATCACGGCCCGGTCGCCATGCTCACCGGCGGCCACGCCTTCGGGGAATTCCCGGAGTCATTTGGGGCCTGGCGATCCAATCGCCAGGGTTTTTGAACTGTTCGCGTATTTAGCGTGTTTCGCGGTTAATCAAAATCCGTCGCCAACGCGGGATTCTTCACATGCTCCACCATTCGCCGAAGCTGAAACTCCAGCACACGCGAAATCGACAACGGCGGCAACGCGTCCAACTCAAAAAATCCCACCTCCGGCGTCTCCCGGCTGGGCGTCGGTTCTCCGCTGAGAATTTCGCAAATGAAAAACATTTTATACACGTGAAACGGCAGCGGTGGCTCGTGCGGATGTTTCGCGCGATCGTAAACCGCCGCCAGTTTCGTGACCTTCACCCGAAAACCCGATTCCTCCCACACCTCACGCTCCGCCGCTTCGCGCGGCGAATCATTCACGTCCGCCCAACCGCCCGGCACCGTCCACAGCCCATCCATCGCCTCCCGCACCATCAGGATTTTTCCATCGCGAAAAGCAGCCGCCCGCACATCCACCTTCGGCGTCGCGTAACCGGATTGTTGCGCGAACAATTCCTGAAATCGTTCAATCGGCGCATCGCAATGAGCCGCCATCAATTCCGCCGCGATTTTTCCAATCAACTCATACCGCTCGCGATCGTATTCGTTCTGGTTGTATTCAAGCCCCGTCTGCGCCGTCGCCTGCAACTTGCGCGCGATTGCCCATAACCATGGTTCTGCAGCCATACACAAATCCTGCCCCATGTTTCCGATGCCCGCAATCCCTGGGACCGACGGTGTCCTGCGCGTGAAACCCGCCACAGCCACTTGCAATGCGGTGGCGGAGTGCAGCGGCGACACCGCTTTCATTCCAGCGAAGCGGAAAGAAATAGCGGACGTAGTATGAAATTTGAACGCGTTAGAAAGCGTCGCCGCCGCTACCGCTCTGCCGGCGCACTATAAATTATATCCCGCCCCCCCACTGGTCGGCGAGATGCCGGCACTCCCAGGTTCACTTTCCCTCTGGACGAACCGCCCAACATTCGGCAGCTTTGACGCGCCCTTTTCAAAAAGTTTTATGAAACTCCACACCTCTCGTTTCCGGAAACTACATCTCACTCTTTTGCTCGCCTTGGCCGTCGGGGCCGCGCGTGCGGAACAAACTTACTGGCTCAACCAGGTCAATCCGGCCATGGTTGAGTTCGATACCGATGGCCGCGCGCGCATCGATCACTCCACGATGAACCACGACCTGTCCATCGCCGGACAAAGTTTCACCAACGGCCTGGGCACCCGCGCGCAGAGCCAGTTGATTCTCGATCTCCAGGGCAAAGCCCACAGTTTCTACGGCAAGGTCGGCATCGATGACGAAGTTCCAAAGGGCAACGGCAGCGTCGTTTTCAAATTGATCGGTGATAACAAAAAAGTTTTGTGGCAAAGCCCGGTGATGCATTCCGGCGACGCGGCGCAGGAAGTGAATGTCGCGCTTAAAGGCGTCAAAATGCTCACGCTCATCGCCGACGACAACAACGATGGCAACCGAGGCGACGATGCGGATTGGGTGGATGTAAAAATCGTCACGGACGTGGAACCCGTCGCCAAGCTCGCGCCGCACGAACCCGCCGTGGTCCTCACGCCCAAACCCGCGCGCACTCCGCGCATCAACAGCGCCAAAGTATTCGGCGTGCGCCCCGAGCATCCGTTTC
>DASZPR010000544.1:0-3111 GCA_035550235.1 Verrucomicrobiia bacterium
CTGCTCCTTCGCCGAAGCCTCGCCAAAAATCAAAAATCCTCGCTCCGAAATGGCTACAGTATTTTTTAAACCGCTCTAGGCGCGGCGACGGCGCAAATGCCGCGCGAGGCCCAGCGCGGCCAGTCCACCGAGAGCGAAGGCTGAGGGTTCGGGAATAGGGGCAATGTTGTCCACTACGTTGAAGGAACTGACGTCAATGCTGTTTGCCGCAGAGGTGCTGTTATACCTCCAGCCGAACGCGAATGCGTCGAACGATGTTATAGGGGATGTACTCGTGCTACCAGTCTGAGAAAAAAGCACGTTGTTGCCGGAATCGAAAAGACTATCGCTAATTGTGACAGTGCCCGCCGCCGAAAGTGTGATGTTGTAACTCAGGGTGTAGGTTGAACCGCCGGTAAGGCCGGCTGCGAACTGGCCCCCGGAATTGGCGATGAGCGATCCGGTCGGATTGTTGAAAGTAGAACTGCCGCTCGCTCCATTAAAGAGCGCATCCTGACTTTGATTTGGATTAGTAATCCCAGCCCCTTGCGGCGGTCGGGTAATGATGGAAGATGTGACGCCGCCTGTTCCTCCGATGCGCCCCACGTATCCGTTCCACCCAACCGCTCCACCGGTACCCGAGCCCGAAGCATCCAAACGCACACCCGTAACGGGAGCTGAACCGCCAGAATTGAACAATCCGATGTTCATCGTGGAGGCGGAACCGGCAGGGAAAATATTTTGAGTGTCGGTAAACACAATGGTGGCCGTTATAGAATCTCCGACGGACGACAGCGTCAAGGGAGTGGGGCTGAATAGGGCCTGAACTTCTGCAATCGAACTCGACGTAGTTCGCCCGAACAGATGAAGGTCACCAGAAGCGATGGTCGGAGTTGTCGGTGTGCCACCCTGCTGAAACCATTGATATGTCGTCGAGTTAGCCGTCGGGGTTATGGCTGTAGATTGAACCGTGCTGCCATTGCCAAAGGTATCACTAAATACCGTCGTCTGTGCTAGTGTGGATTGGCTGGCAATCCCCAAGATGGCGGCGGCGAGAACCGGAGGAACGATGTATGAGCGCTTCATAAAGGGTGTATTTAAGTGGGGGCCTGATTGCGGCTAATAGTTAACAGACTTGGTTCGAGGCGGTAACTTTGATTTCTGCGTAATTTCTCCAAATTTGTTTGAAATTTGTTGAATGCCTCATCGCGACCGTTATTGCTTTGCCAGATCGTTGCTTTTCCGACTGATGTGACTTTAGCACGGCGGTGGTTATTTCTGTCAACGACGACAAATACGTACGACTAAAGTCGAATAGGTTAACTCTACCTTCGGATGTGCGTGGGCGCGCGGATTCAAGGGCCGACTTGGATTCGATAGAATCGGCGGGTGAAAACACCAGCACCCGGGTCGTTCCAAATGAATGGCAGCGTGGGCATGGGATTGGTGTAAAGGCTGGTCCAATCGACGAGGTTGGAGGACACCTGAACAATATAGTCGTGACCGGAATCGCCGTTGACGGTGAGGCTGAAGGTTCCGTTGTTGTATGTCGTCGCGGAAAGTTGCGGCTGGGCTGGGCTGCCTCCCGTCACGGTCAAAGTCACATTCGTGCTGAGAACGGTTCCGACCACGTTGGTGATGAGCGCGGAATAAACGCCGGCGTTGGCGGGTTGTGCGTTGGTTAAGGTGAACACGGAATTGGTGGCGTCGGGCACGAGGGTGTTGGTGTTGAAATACCATTGGTAGAACAGGTTGGCACTGCCGCCGGCGAACACGGAGAAAGTAGCCGATTGGCCGGCGGAGACAGTCGCGTTTTCCGGTTGCGCCACGATGAAGGGGCCGGTGGCGGCGTAGGTGGTAACGAGCCAGTTCGTTTTTGCCCAGGTCAAGACTCCCGCGCCGGCGCCGGCGGTTGGGCTGGTCACGATGGCTTGAAGTTGGGCGGGGTCATCCATCGTGTAAGTGTAAGGCAACTGATTGCCGGGCAGGTTCCACGAGAACGGAATAACGGGCGCTTGGAATGGGCCCATGGGGTTGCCGGCATCGGTGCTGTTGCCTCTGACGGTGGTGTTGTCGAATTGATAGATGCTATCGAGTGATTGGATTTTTCCGGTGTAGGCGGGGTTGTTGACGTCAGTTTGATTGTTGCGCAACGGCGTGAGGCAATCGATGTAGACGGATTTTTCCACGAGCAACGCGCCGCCTTCGGTCGAGATGGCGCCGTTGACGGGGGGATTGATGCTGTAAGTGTTATTCAGCGTGTTTTGATCGGCGGTGCTCAGGGTGGCGGCGATGGAATCGCGCAGGCGTTTGGCGGCGAGGACGCGGGTGTCGTCCACGTAGATGTTAAAATCATGCACGTTGCCGGCGCGCAGGCGCGGCACGCAGCGGTCCCACACACCGAGGTTCAGGTGATGGAAGGTCATGGAGATGGTGGCGTTGTTGGAATCGAGATTGTTCTGGCCCGCGAGGTGCGTTTTGTCGTGCGCCTGAATGATGGTGACGATGTTGGTGGTGCTGAAGCCGTGCGTGCGAAGGAAATTGTAGAACGGATAGGACGCGGGGCTTTGCTCGAGATAATTGATTTGCTGCCAGACCCAACTGTTGGTGTTGGTGGCGCCGTCATCGCCGATATAGCTGCACCAGGAGATGGTGACGTTGGAACTGCCGGCTTTGGTGTCCACGATGCCGTCGTAGGATTTCGTAAAGGTGCAATGGTCGATCCAGATGTTGCTCACGGCGCCGCCATTGCCAAGCGTGATGAAGTCCCAATCGTTATCATCGTATTGCCCTTTGCTCGACTCGTCCCATTCCCAATTTTCGTCAAATTTCAAATTGCGGATGATGACGTTGCCGCAGGCTTTGATGTTGAAATTGCAATGGCGGATGACCGCGCCGTTCGCGGAGAAGATGGTGAGCCCGGAGCGCGGCTTGATGTCACAGATGCTTTCGCCGGAGACCAACAGGACGGGATGCAATTTGGGAGCGGTGCCGGAGCGGAAGGGACCCGAGGCAAGGTTTTGCGCGGCGGAACCGATTTCGTTCCAGCCGAGGTCGAGGTTGGTCGTGATTTCAATGACCTTCACTGAGCCAGCGGTTTTGTAAGCGGACAGGAGCGCGTTGGCCAAATCG
>DASZPR010000545.1:0-11167 GCA_035550235.1 Verrucomicrobiia bacterium
GAAAGCGTTGCGCCCGCGAAAAATCCGGACCTGTGTGCTGTTGAACAAAGCCGCACGCCGGGTGGAAGACGTGAAGGCGGATTACATCGGCTTCGAGATTCCCGATTATTTTGTGGTCGGTTACGGACTCGATTTTGCCGAACGTTATCGCAACCTGCCGTTCGTCGGCGTGTTGCACGAGCACGTGTTCAAGGAAGTTCAGAAGTCGCCTTATCGCAAATAATAGGGTAGGGTGCGGAAAACCAAATTGCGGAGCCTATGAAAAAAATCATCGTCTTCGTCGTACGTCTGCTATTCGTGGCGGCAATCCTGCCGGTCCAATCGTTCGGCGCCGAGCCCGGTTACGGCCTCCCCCAAAAGGTGCTTTACATCGGCCAGCGCGGTGACGAGTTCGTGCCTTTCCTGAAAGAGCATTTCGCAAAAGTGGAATCAGTGACTCGCGAGAAATTCCGTCCGCCGCTGGCCAAAGACTTCGATGTCGTCCTGCTGGACTGGCCTCAAAGCGGCGCCATGCGCGGTGCCTGGCTGGACGGTTCGCCGCTGGGCCGCCGTGAAGATTGGTCCAAGCCAACTGTCCTCCTCGGCAGTGCGGGACTCAATCTGGCCGTCGCCTGGAAACTCCATGGTGGTTCCGGCTGCACTTGTCTTGCGCCTGTGGCCTGCGGATTAAAAGATCATGAGATTTTCAAATCCCCGATTCCCATCGATATCACCGCCACGACCACCATCCCGACGCCGCCACAATTTAAACGTGATATAAAAACCGAAACGATGCCCGTCTTGCCGTTGATCAACGGCATCACCCAGTTTGAGACGGTCATTCGCGACAATCCTCGCGGCTGGTCCTCGCATTATTTCGAGTACGCCGACATGCCGGAGGTCGAAGAGTTTTCCGGTGGCATTAATGAGCAGACGGCGCGTTCCGCCGCATTTTGGCGGCAGGGTAATCTGTTGCACTTCGGTTTCGAAGAATCGCCCAGGCGCTTGAACGCCGTTGGAAAAGCGATGCTGGTGAATGCCGTCGTTTACATCAGCCGATTCACCGAGGACCGGCCCATCGATATCAGTCCGTCGGTTTTTGGCGAAGAGAAAATCGGCATTTCCCGCCGGCGTCTCGCGAATTACTTCACGAATTCCGAACCGCATCCGGACTGGGCCAAGGGCGAATTATCTCCATCCGCGCTCGCCTCATTCAATTGGCACGATCCCATGCAAGCCAAAGCATGGCTCCAAACCAATGTCATGTGGCTTCATCCCGGCTCCGGCAATCTCCTCGAAGTGGATGCCGACGCGCAATCGCTCGGAGTCCCGTTCGATTCTCCGGAGTTCTTGCCGAAAACAATTGCCGCCTTACAGCAGGAAAAAACCAAAGCTGTGGCGGCAACACTGCTGGCCCGCTACGTGAATGGCGGCCCCGGCAACGATGCCGCCGCCTGGACGAAATGGTGGCAGGAGAACGGTCCGTATGTTTTTTATTCGGAACTGGGCTGCTATCACTGGTATATCGATCCGCTCGCCAAAAAGCGCGGCATTCCCACGAAGGATTTGCGCGGCCCGGCGCGCGCTGACGAGGCGAGTTGATGCAAATTCCGGTTCACTTTTACTCCTATTTCAAAGACCTGACGGGCTGCGAGCAAGCCTCCGAGACGGTGGCTGAAGGTAGCACGCTGGCGGAGTTGCTGAAAAAACTTTTCCAACGATTTCCTAAACTCGCCGCCATGGAAAGATCCATGCTCGTTGCCGTTGGTGTGGATTATCAGCCGCGCAATTACGCATTGAAAGATGGCGATGAAGTCTCACTCTTTCCGCCCGTGCAAGGCGGCTAAAATGTGCTGCCGGCATCTTGCCGGCGGTCCGGTTCTTCCGGCAAGATGCCGAAAGCACTTTAATGAAACACCAACTCACCATCACCAGCGATCCGATCGACGAAGCCGCTCTCTTGCGGGAGCGCAGCATTTCCAACGGGATGGGCGCGGTGATTTATTTTCTCGGCGTTGTGCGGGGCACTGAAGGCGAAACAAATATTTCCGCGATCGAATACGAAGCGTTTCAAAAAATGGTGGAGCACCAGTTCCATTTGCTTTTCGACGCCATGGAAAAACGCTGGCCGATTGAATCAGTGCGGCTCGTTCATCGCGTTGGCGTTGTTAAAGTGAACGAGCCGTCTTTGTGGGTGGAAGTGGTCGCGCCGCACCGGGGCGAAGCGTTCGCTGCGTGCCAATGGCTCATCGACGAGATGAAACGCGTCGTGCCGATTTGGAAAAAACCGATCTTCAGGTAGGGCAGCGTTGCTGCGCCGCCCCATATTATTTCATCGCGCGCGCGATGGAATTCCACCAGCCGTCATGCAGTTCCGCCACGCTTGCACTCAGGCTCTGGCTGCCGGATTTGATTTGCAACGTCGTTCCGCCAACCTTGCCGATGACCGCCGCCGGCACGCCGAGGATTTTCGCCTGCGCCAGCACCTTGCCGGCATTCAGCGGCGCAACGGAAATAACCACGCGCCCCTGGGTTTCGCCGAACAGCAACGCGTCCCACCGGACCGTAGCGGCGTCTCGGGAGAGCGCCGCATCTTTTTCGGACGATTCGGCGGCGCTCAAGTCGATTTCCGCGCCAATGAACCGCGGAGTCTCACGCGCAACCAATTGCGACATGCAGCTCTCCGCGAGCGCCACGGCCAATCCGCCGTCACTGCAATCGTGCGCGCTTTTCACCACGCCCGAATGAATCAACGCGCGCAGGCCGAGGTGCAATTCTTTTTCCTTGTCGAGATTGCAACGCGGAGGCGAGCCCGTCTTTTTGCCGTGAATCACCTGCAAATACGCGCTGCCGCCGAGTCCCTGCAATGGGTCGCTCGTATCCACCGGATCGCCGAGCAAAATGATCGTGTCGCCCTCGTCCTTGAACCATTGCGTCGTGACGTGTTCCGGCTTCTCGACGATGCCGACCACGGCGACCGTTGGCGTCGGGTCAATCGGCCCGTTCGGGCTTTGGTTGTAAAGCGAACAATTGCCGCCTGTGACGGGAGCGTTGAACGCGCGGCAACCATCGGCCAACCCACGTACGCTTTCCTTCATTTGCCAGAACAACTCCGGCTTGTGCGGGTTCGCCATGTTCAGATTGTCTGTCGCGCCGAGCGGAACGGCGCCCGAGCAGGCGAGATTGCGGCACGCTTCCGCCACCGCCGTTTTGCCGCCTTCATACGGATCGAGATAAACGTAAACGCCGTTGCAATCGACCGACATCGCAACCAGTTTTTCTTTGACTGGAGGATGAGGTTCAGCACAACCGTTTCCGCCGACAATATCCGGCAAGGAATCCGCCTTGATGCGAATTACCGCCGCATCACTGCCGGGGCAAACGACGGAACCATCGCGCACCATGTGATCGTATTGGCGATACACCCAGTTCTTCGACGCAATGCTCGGCCACGACAAAATCTTTTTCAAATCGTCAGCCGGGGTCTTGGTGTCGGGAATTCCATCCAGGCGAAACGCGCGCACTTCTTTTAAATATTCCGGTTCCTTCGCGTCGCGCTGATAGATCGGCGATTCGTCCGCGATTTTTTTCGCGGGAATGTCGGCCACCACTTTGCCGTGATGTTTCACCACCATGCGGCCCGTGTCGGTGACAAATCCGACTTCAGACCAAGGCAAATCCCACTTGTCAAAAATCCGTTTCACTTCCTCTTCGCGACCCTTGTGCACGATGATCAACATGCGCTCCTGCGATTCGCTGAGCATGATTTCGTAGCTGGACATGTTCGGCGCGCGTTGCGGCACCTTGTCCAACTCGATTTCAATACCCGTGCCCGCGCGCGCTGCGGTCTCGCACGTGGAGCAGGTCAGGCCCGCCGCGCCCATGTCCTGAATGCCGGCCACCGCGCCGGTCGCGAGCAGTTCCAGACACGCCTCGCACACGAGTTTTTCCATGAACGGATCGCCCACCTGCACCGCGCCGCGCTGTTGCTCGGCGGATTCCTCGGTCAAATCTTGCGACGCAAACGCCGCGCCTGCTAGACCATCGCGGCCGGTCGCGGGTCCAACGTAAAACACCGGGTTGCCAATGCCCTTCGCCGCGCCGCGCGCGATTTGTTCGTGGCGCAACACACCGAGGCAAAACGCGTTCACCAGCGGATTACCCTCGTACGATTTATCGAAATAAACTTCACCTGCGATCGTCGGAATGCCGAAGCAATTGCCGTAATGCGCAATGCCGCTTACAACGCCGGCGAACAGGCGGCGGTTATTGGCGATGGCGGAAGACCCGTTTTTATCCGTGATCAAACTCGCGTTTCCGGCACCGGGGAGGGTGGCTTCGCTGAGCGTGGCTCCGTGTTCTGTGTTCTGTGTTCCGTTTGTGGAATCACCGGTAATCGGCCCAAACCGCAATGAATTCAGCGCACAAATCGGCCGTGCACCCATCGTGAAAATATCGCGCACAATGCCGCCCACACCCGTCGCCGCGCCCTGAAACGGCTCCACCGCGCTCGGGTGATTGTGCGATTCAATCTTGAACGCGATCGCCAGCCCGTCACCGATATCGATGATGCCCGCATTTTCCTCGCCCGCGCCGACGAGAATTTTCGGCGATTTCGTGGGAAACGTTTTCAGCAGCGGTCGCGTGTTCTTGTAGCTGCAATGCTCGCTCCACATCACGGAGAAAATGCCCAACTCGGTGTAGCTCGGTTCGCGGCCGCCGAGAATGAGTTTGGCGTGCGCGTATTCGTCCGGCGTGAGTCCGTGTTTGGCGACTAATTCAGGTGTAATGGCTGGCTCTATCATTGCTAAATCAATTTGAAAAACTTTGGATGTGTTTCGCGGCAATCGCTTCAACTGCCTTGTAAAATTTGGTTTCCTTGTCCTTTACCAGCCCAAAATCCGGGTGATTCCGAAACCCAGAACGATCCTTCGCCGCAATCTCAAGGCCCGTTTGCGCAAATTTTTTTGCGCTTTCAAGCTCTCCCCGATCTTCCGCGATAAGCGCCCGAATTCCGTATTCCCGGAAAACGTCGTTTGGAAAGGGTGTGCCTGGCATTCTCATCTTGTCCAATGCGATCAGCGCTTCATCGTAAAGTTGCGACAGTTTGTTCTCTGCCACAAAAATTCCAAAATCATGCACCACTCCAGTCCTCAGATTGGGAAATGTCTTTTCCGCATCCAGTGCAAGGCGATAGTGTGTGATAGCCTCGTCAACCTTGCCAAGTTTTCCCAGGCAGCTCGCCTTTTGGCCATGAGCTTGCGACAAAAAGAATGGCTCGGGAAATTCAGCCAGCATTTTATCCAACAGCGAGATCGCCGCTGGCAACAGTTCCGGCGATCCCACGTTTTCAAGCTCGCGAGCCTGACGCACCAGGTATTGGGCCTTGTGGCCGACACTCCGGCTCCTTTTAAGCCGCGCAAAGAAATCGGCTTGGTCTGTTTCGCTCCAAGTCGTTTTTAGAAACCACTCTGTAGCTGCTGCTGCCATTTATGCCGCCTTTGCCAGCCGGCTCTGCAACGCGTGAATCATGCTCTCGAAAATCAATCGCCCGTCCGCGCTGCCGAGCAGTGGTTCGCAGGCGCGTTCCGGATGCGGCATCAGACCGGCCACGTTGCGCTTTTCGTTGCAAATGCCGGCGATGCCCTGTAGTGAGCCATTCGGATTCGCGGTGTCGGTCAGGTTTCCGTTCGCATCACAGTATTGCCAAAGAATCTGGTTCTTCGCCTTGAGGCTCGCGAGCGTTTGTTCGTCCGCGAAATAGCAGCCTTCGCCATGCGCAATCGGCACGCGCAAGATCTTGCCGTTCGGAATCTGACTGGTGAACGGTGAATCGTTCGTGACGGTTTTCAAATAAATGTGTTCGCAATGAAATTGTAGATCGCGATTGCGAATCAGCGCGCCGGGGAGGAGACCCGCTTCCGTGAGCACTTGAAAGCCGTTGCAAATGCCGAGCACGAGGCCGCCATTTTCGGCAAATTGTTTCACCGCTTGCATCACTGGGCTGAAGCGTGCAATGGCGCCGCAGCGCAGATAATCGCCATAGCTGAATCCGCCGGGCACAATCACCGCGTCGGCATTCCCGAGCGAACTTTCCTTGTGCCAGAGCAGTCGCGCGGAATGACCCAGCACGCGCACGCCGTGGACGGCGTCCTGGTCGCAGTTCGATGCCGGAAATTGTAAAACGACGAAGTTCATAATGATTCGTGAAACGTGAAACGTGAATTCACGTTTCACGCATCACGTTTTATTCTATCTCAAGTTTGTAATCTTCGATAACCGGATTGCTCAAAAACTTGTGGGCCGCCTCATTCAATTGCTGGCGGGCGGCTTCCTTGTCCGTGCCGTCGAGTTCGATTTCGAGGTATTTGCCCACATGCACGGCTTTCACGCCGCGATAGCCCATGTGTTCCAGGGCGGTTTGCACGGTCTTGCCTTGCGGATCGAGCACCGCTTTCTTGGGCGTGACAATAATTTTGGCTTTCATCGTAAAAAAATCAAAGGCGGTCACATCTTAATTGGAAGTACCGCCGAAAAAGTAATCTTGCGCCAACTTGCCCATGCTGGCGAGAAATTTTTGCGCTCTCCCGGCCCGAAAAACCCTCGCGGGAAGGGGGCAACGAAATTCCTCGTCTTTTGTTCCTCTTCGCGCCTTTCGCGCCTCCGGCGTGGGAGAACTTCGGTTATTCCGCGCCCGAAACATTCCGAAGAAACCATTTGACAAAGCCCGTCCGATACTTAAACTATTTAAGTAATTAAAAGAAACGAGCATCGCCAAAGGAAAATCATCCATGAAACCCGAACTTGATAGAGTGAAGAATGATTTGGACACCATCCAAAAAGCCATGGGCATCGCCCCTTCGCTGGGGCGCGAATGGCTTCAATGGCTTAAGCGCGACAAATGGTTCAGCCTTTGGTGGTGCGTGCCGGGGCTGATCATTATCGCGGCCGCTTTGGCGCCGGTGGATCACGCTCAAAAATATTTGGGACTCTTGTTGGGCCAATGGGCAGGCATTCTGATCGCCATCAGTATGCTGGCCATTGCGGTCGCTCATGGGCGGAAAGTGACCGGCAGAGATGGCCGTTCCGACAGTGAGATTCGCGAAGCAAAGCGTATTACTGGCTTCGACCGGCAGGGGTTTAAATTCGGACTCGCCTCTTTCGTGCAGTTGGCAGCCTACTTTTTCTGGGGCAAACAGTACCACATTGCCTTTGGACCTTTCTGGGCCGGCCTGTTTATCATCATGGGCTCAACGTATTTGGTCGTGGCGCTTTCGGCGCGCGCCTGGACGTTGCTCGGATGGGCGTTGCCGTTCTTGGGATACGGCCTTTGCCTGTCCATGACCGGCGACGCGCGGCAACTGAATGGAGTTTTATTCGGTATGATGTTCATCCTCGTCGCGCTGTCATTCTCGCTCATCCAAATGTTGCAAATCCGGAAATTGGAGAGCGAGCATGCTGCCCATTGATTTCAACGGGCTGGACACCAATGTTCACGGTCCGATTCGTCTGGGTATCATGACCGCGTTGCAAATGGACGGGGCGCTGGATTTCACCACGCTGAAAAAACGCCTCGAAACGGCGGATGGCAGCCTCAATCTCCACCTCAAACGCCTTGAGGAAAGCGGCTACATCACCAGCAGAAAGGCCTTTGTCGGCTTGCGCCCAAAGACCACCTACCGCATCACACCACCAGGTCGCAAAGCGCTGGCGGATTACCTCAAGGCCATGCGCCAGTTGCTGGAAGCCTTGGAGTCAGCCGGTCTCAACCAAGCCAACTAACCCCGGATCAAATCCCCAATGACATTTGATACTTGACATACATAGAAACACTATGCATAGTGTCCCTATGATACCGAAGGAACTGGTTGCCGCCTCCGCTGAGGCCTTGATTTTATCGCTGCTTTCGAAGGGGGAGAGTTACGGATACGCCATCATCCAGGAAGTCCGCGCGCGCTCGGATAATCACCTGCAATGGACCGATGGCATGCTTTATCCCGTTCTGCATCGCATGGAGAACAACGGCTGGATCAAGTCCCGCTGGGTGAAAATGGAGAATGGCCGCAAGCGCAAATATTATTCGCTGAAGGAGGACGGCAAAAACGCGCTGGATGAACAGCGCACGCAGTGGCTCAAGGTCCACGGCGTCCTGACTCAATTGTGGGGAGAAAAGTATGCGTGACCTGAATGCAAAAATCGCCGAATGGCGCGCGCGAATGGCTGCGGGCGGAATCAAAGCCCCCGCGGTCCTCGACGAATTGGAGAGCCATTTGCGCGAAGAACTGGAGCGCCAGACACGTTCCGGGGTCGACGAGCAAAAAGCGTTTGAATTCGCGACGCAGAAAATGGGCGACAGCGATTTGCTGAAGATGGAGTTCGCGAAAGTTACCGGGGGCAAAGAAGCGCGGTTGGGAAAGGTGCTGGGAATCGCCTGTTGTCTCGTGGCGCTTCCACTTCCGGTTTTGGCCTTGTCCACATTCCTCACGATCCGGGAATTGCCGGCGGGAGAACGCGTGCTGAGCCTGGCGGCAATTCTGCTCACATTGCTGTCCGTCGCCAGTTGGCGCTTCAGCCACCGATTTCTTCCGGTGATTCGCAATCGAAGGGCCCGATTGACGACGGCTGTTGCCTGTGGTCTCGCCGGCCTGGTTTGGCTTTATGTTTTTGGCGCGATGCTTCCGTCGGTCATTGTGCCGCACTTGTTCACCGATTCAGCGGGAGGTTTTCAGCCGGCCTTCATCATGGGAACAATAGTCCTGTGGGCGCTGGCTTTGACGGCCGTTTTAGGCGCCGTTGCTTATGGACTCGAAGGCGCCGCCAGACACCACGCAAAGGAGAATGCTTATGTTTGACTTGAACGAGGCAATCAGCGAATGGCGCTCGCGAATGGCGGCGGGAGGAATTGATGCCTCCTCCGTCCTCGACGAACTCGAAAGTCATTTGCGTGAGGATATGGAGCGGCGCATGCGCTTGGGCGTGGATTCCCGCTCGGCCTTCACGGCGGCGGCGCAGCAATTGGGCCTGCCAGCGGCGTTGAAACCGGAGTTCGAAAAAGTAGCGCGCCCACGGAAACAAATCTTGGCACGATGGAAATCAGTGGTAGCCGGCACTCTGTTTGCCTATTCCGCTGTTTTCATAACCTGGCTGGTCGAGTGGCGGATGGGTAAAATCGAAATCACGGGAATGGAACTGGCTCTTACCCTCGGTTCGATGCTTACGACCCTGCTCTTTGGTTTTATGGGTCGCAGTATTGGAGCACGGATTCCGCTGGTCGCCAATGAACAGAAGCAGGCGGTTTTCGTCCTGATGGCGGTTTTTCTCGGTGGCGCGTCGTTGCGACTGCTTTGGAATTGCTTGCCCTTCGACCACTTGGTTCAGGCGCAAGTTATCCTTCTGTGGACGCTGTCGCCTTTGCTGGGCGTGGGCCATTGTTTTTCCGTCTGGAACGATCGGTGTTATACCGCGAGAAAACAAATTAAAGCGTGAATTATGTTCAACCTCGAAAACGCAATTACCGAATGGCGGCGGCAAATGATCGCCGGAGGCGTCAAAACGGAGTCCATCCTCGACGAGCTGGAAAGCCATGTTCGCGAGGACGTGGAGCGGTCGGTGCGCTCCGGTAGGGACGCGGAAAAAGCCTTCGCGGCGGCTGTGAAAAAAATCGGCCCTGCCAGCGCGCTTAAGAAAGAATTCAAAAAATCCGCCGCCGCCGGTGCTCTTGAAAAACTCATGATTGCCGCCGCCGCCCTGGTGCTCGCGTTTGGGGCGTTTCTGAGCATTGTGACGGTTTTATTCTGTTACCTGAACATAGTGGAAAGAGTGATGGGCTTCATTACTATCGGCCTGACCTTCGTGACGGCTTGCGGCTGGCCAGCGTTTATTTCGCGACTGCCGGTCATTCGTCCCCGGCGAAAACTGCAGGCGGTGCAGGTGTTGTGTCTATTGGCGGTATTTGGAGTCGGCACGTGTTATGTTCAACTCATTCTGCCGCATTTTCAGCATTCCGCCGATGGGATTATTCCGGCCATCGGCTTTTTCGGAATTTTCCCCATCGCCGTTGGGCTGGCTGTAGCCGCCGGTCTTGACCGCGCGGCGCGCAGAACGGAGGGGGAAGTCACGGTGTGAGCAACGATTGTTTGCCGGGTCAAAACAATATGTTCAACCTCGATTCAGCAATTGCCGATTGGCGGCGAAAGATGGTTGCGGGCGGCCTGAAAGCCAGCGCCGCGCTGGATGAGTTGGAGAGCCATTTGCGGGAGGATGTTGAGCGCCGGGTCCGGTCGGGAACCAGCGTGGAAGAAGCCTTTCGCGCAGGGGTCCGCCAACTCGGTGAGCCGAGCACGCTCACCAATGAATATTCGAAGATCGGTGAGACGAACGAAACGGTTTCTCAAATCAAATCTTTTTTCCGCACTTTAATCGGTCTTCCCAATCCAATCCTTGCCACAAATATGAATACTTCCTCCAACGTTGAGCCGGCGTGGGCAACTTATCTGAAATCCAGCGCATTCGCGCTGCCGGCAGCGATTCTCTGGCTGTTCATCGCGGTATTTGTGTATCCCAAATTCAACGAGATTGTTTCTTTATCACAGATCCAGTCGAGTCTGCCTGTCGTGTTCCGCTGGGGGATGGATTTGTCGGTGCTCATGGTCCATTACCTGGACTGGTTTGCCGGCGGCGCCATTCTGGCAATCGTCCTCCTGGAATGGCGTTCGGATAAATGGCCCCGCTATCGCCGGACAGCTTTTAAGATTGGAGCATTCCTGCTGAATTCTGCCGTGCTGATCGCAATCACCACGATGGTCACTCTCTCGCTGGTCGCCGGCAGTCTGCTGATGAACCACGCGAAATAATTGTAACCATGTTTAACCTCGACCTCGCAATTGCCGAATGGCGCCGGAAAATGATTTCGGCCGGCATCAAGTCCCGCGACGTGCTCGATGAACTGGAAAGCCATTTGCGCGAAGACGTGGAGCAGCAAATGCGCTCGGGTAGGGCCGCCGAGGAGGCTTTCCGCACAGCCGTCCAGCACGTCGGTGCCGCCGAGAACCTCATTCACGAATTCGCCAAGGTAACCCGCCCCGCCGCTCGACTCAGCCATAACACCCTGCGCGCCTGTTGCCTCGCGACCGCGGCGTTTGTGTTCGCGGTGGAAACGTGGACCTTGCTCATTTACGACATCACGATT
>DASZPR010000546.1:0-3185 GCA_035550235.1 Verrucomicrobiia bacterium
GGTGCCGCAACAGCCGCCAACGATGTTCAACCAGCCGTTCTCGGCCCAGTCGCGCAATTGGGGCGCTAGAGATTCGGGTGTTTCCGGAAAGCCGGTGGGCAACAGCGGATTCGGGAGGCCGGCGTTTGGATAGGCGCTGACATAAATGGGCGCGACGTTCGAAAGTTCTTCGATGAGCGGGCGCAATTCTTTCGGGCCGAGCGCGCAGTTCATGCCGACGCTCAACAGCGGCACGTTCGAAATAGAATTCCAAAAGGCCTCGACGGTCTGGCCGGTCACACCGCGGTTGCTGCCGGCCTGGATGTAAGTGACGGAGGCGAGGATGGGGACGATTTTTCCCGTGTTGCGGGTTGCGTGTTCCGTGTTTAGTGCAGCGGAGTAGGGGAGCGGTTGGAGTCCGCGCTCCTTGTAAATTTTTTGGACGGCGAAGAAGGCGGCTTTCGCGTTCAGGGTGTCGAAAATGGTTTCGACGAGAATCACATCGGCGCCGCCGTCGAGCAGGCCGCGAGTTTGTTCGCCGTAAGCGGTGACGAGTTCGTCAAAGGTGGTGCCCCGCGCGGCGGGGTTGTTGACGTCGGTGCTGATGGAGGACGTTTTGGTTGTAGGACCGACGGCGCCCGCGACAAAGCAGACGCGGCCGGGCTGCGCGGCCATCACTTTTTCCGCGGCGCGACGCGCGCACTCGGCGCCGGCTTTGGATAATTCGTACGCGAGCGATTCCATGCCGTAATCGGCCAGCGAAATTGCCTGCGAATTGAAAGTGTTCGTCTCGATGATGTCCGCGCCGGCTTCGAGGTAGAGGCGGTGGATGTCTTCGATCACGTCGGGGTGGGTGATGTTCAGCAAGTCGTTGTTGCCCTTGAGATCCTTGCCTTTCCAATCCTTGAAACGCTCGCCGCGAAAATCAGCTTCCGACAGTTTGCGTTGCTGAATCATGGTGCCCATGGCGCCGTCGATGATGACGATGCGCTCGCGCAGCAACTGCTTGAGTTTTTCAATTTTATCGATCATTGGCAGGGTGAAACTAAAGGAAAATTCCCGCCAATGCAAATCAAAAATCAACGTATCTGGATGCGTTGATTTGATATATAATAGTTTTTATGTCAATGAGTTGGGTTTGTGGGTCGTCAATTTTTCACAAAAATGGGTGTGGCGTGATGGATATTTGTCGAACGGCTGACGTAATTATCGATGAGCCGTCCGCTATCTCAACGATTTGAATTCGTTGGAACCTCTTAAAAATTCCGCCTCCTTACGTCGGCGGCTACAGCTTGGAACCACTTCTAGTTTTGCCGCGCCAACTTTGCGGTGAGCGTCTCTACAGGTTTGAATGTTTGGAGGCGGTAGGTGGCGATGAAGTTGGTGAGGCCGACGGTTGGGTGGCATTTGGCTTCATCCAAAATTAGCGCGTTACGGAAACGGCCGAGGTCGAGATAGGCCTGGTAAGTTGAAGGGACAAAGATCGCGGCGGAGAGGGGTTTCTTGCCAGAAGCGATTTTTTGCCATTCATCGTTTTGACGCATTGCGGCCGAGGTGTTGAAGTCCGCGGTCATTAAACGCGCGTCCGCCTGAATTCTTGATGGCGAGAGCTGGCTGATCCGGGCGAGAGTTTTTCGTTGCTCGGGCGTGATGAGTTCGATGCGGCCGACCATGACGCGATTGATGTCAGCGGGCAGGGAAGTTTCCAGCGGGAGGTAAAAATCGGTCCACTCGCGTGGAACGAGGAAGAACACACGCAGGCCGGGGCTTTTGAAATAGGAGACTTCCCAGGTGTTGAGCAGTCCCTGCGCTTCGTCCGCAAAAAGTCCGTCGGCGACCAAGGCGGTCTGCAAAGAATCCCTGAGTTTCGCCAAATTGCCCGAATTGAAATCGCTGGAGGCAAATTCCGGTGAAGTGTGCGTGAGGATTTTCTTTTCATTTTCGTCCAGCGAAATGGCTGGCAGCGTGCGGAATGCGAGTTCGCCGTTTTTGCGAATATCCACCAGCCACATGGCGCGGACCGCGAGCGGTTTGGAGGGGTGCACTTCCGGAAGATGGCTGCGGAACAAAAGTTCGCCGGAATTGGTGTCGTGCGAAATTTTGAGTGGCGCTTCGATGTGTGCGATGCCGCGGTAGAAAATAAATTTTTCGCCTTCGCCGTTCTTCGCGAGGATGGAGGCGGTTTGAACGGCGCGCGGAGAGGTCCAGACGTGTTCGGTGGTGTTGGGCAGGTTTCTGGCATCACCGCCGATTTGCAGGTTGTCCCATTCCAATTTGCTTTCCATGCTGGCACGCAAAGCGGCGAACGGATTGTAGCTAATCTGGTCGTTGGTCGGATTTTTGGAGACGATCAACCCGGGTGCGACGGGATCGGCGTTCGGGAAAAATTCCGTCAGCCAGCCGCCGCGGAATTTTACCGAAACGGTGGCGGCGTCCGCCTTGGTTTGCGGGGTGGGCGGGTGGAAATAAATCACCGGCGTTTCGAGCCGCATGGTGACATCGGGATGACACGGCGCAATACCCTTGGAAAAAATGTTCGGCATCTGGCCGGTGCGCTGGACGAGATTGTAGCCGATGCGATGGACGAAATCGGGGACGGGTTCGTCGTCGGTATTGATGCTGCCGAGGGTGTCGCCGGACTCGTTTTGCAACGAGGTGAACGTGCCCCATTCATGGATCGTCCATTTCCTGTCTTCCGCGCCGGCGCGGAATGTTAAAACCAGCAGCGCAACTCCAAGGCACATGAAAGTTTTCATGTGATAAGCCTAATGGATGATGAGGATAAGTTGTCAAAGAATTGTAAATGTTTGGTAAAGGTTGTTTTGGCTATCCACGCCGCATTTTCTCGCTTCCAGACCTAATATTGCTATTCTTTCGTCCCTTTTTGGCAAAGGGGCTTTTTTGGCCACTCGTTCGTTGACACTCATTGCCCCTTTGTTAGAGTGCCACCCGCGTTCTACGGAATTCTTCCGATAGTCGAGAACCCGACGGTGAACCATTGAACTGATATCTAATTGATTTATGGCAAAAGCATCCAAGTCTGGAAAATACGTCTATTCGTTCGGCGGCAAAAAATCTGACGGCGATGGCAGCATGAAGCCGTTGCTCGGCGGCAAGGGGGCGAACCTCGCTGAAATGAGCCGCATCGGTCTGCCGGTGCCGCCTGGATTCACCATCACCACGGAAGTCTGCACTTATTTTTACGC
>DASZPR010000547.1:0-10626 GCA_035550235.1 Verrucomicrobiia bacterium
CAGAGCTACTTTCGCGGTAACCCTTCGCGGCGATGGCTCGTCCATTGCAGTTGATTATCGCGACAATTTAAACCCCCTACACATGATACTGACACGCTCACGATGGGCGCTGGCTGCGGTTATTTTGACCGCCGCCCTCGCGCAGGCCCAGGAAGAACAATCCGTAAAATCCAGCACGAGTGCCTCGGCGCGTTATTGGACGGCGCCGCGCGTCCAGCAGGAACCGCCGCGGGCTGGCAATTTACAGCCTGTCGTCGCCGAGAAAAATGACGCGCACCCGCTGGTGGTTGACAACGAACTGCTCGGCGTCGCTGTAAATCCGGACGGGACCGGTTTGACGATCAGCGACAAGGCCTCTCAGCGAGCATTCATCACGAACGGAAATTTTAATGCCAGCGGCGGCACGGCAAAAATCATCGCGGTTTCAGAACCCAAATTCGGCGCGGGCAAAGGCATTCAGATTTCCTACCCGAACGGCGATTTCGATTTGGTAATGGTTTTTCCGAAGCTCCCCTTCGCGTTGATTCGCTCTTCGATTCGCAACCCGGGCGCGACGCCCGCGGTGACGCAGAGCGTTCGGCCATTTCAGGCTACCGTGAGTTTGCGCCAGCCGGCATCGGCGTTGACCACGCTCGGCACGGGCGGGTTGCTGGCGGCGGACAAAAATCCCGGCAGCTACGATTGGCTGGCGGTCGCGGATCCCGCCACGCGCAACGGCGTCGTCTTCGGCTGGCTCACACACGATCGCGGCGATGGCGTTTTATTCAGCAAGGTTGAAAAAAACACGATTCACGTTGGTGCGCAAATCGATTACGGGCGTTTGCGAATCACGCCGGGCAATTCGGAACAACTCGAAACGCTGGCGGTGGGTTATTTTAATGACGCACGGCTGGGCCTGGAATCGTGGGCGGACCAGATCGCGAAGGTTTACGATATTCATCTGCCACCGCAGCCGGTGGTTTTCTGCACGTGGTATTCGCAACCTTACGGTGGTTCGTCCGACGAAAAACACCTCGCCGAAACTGCGGCCTTCGCCGAGAAGAATCTGAAGCCGTTCGGTTTTTCCGTGATTCAAATCGACGACCATTGGCAGGCGGGCATCAAGGGCGATGGTCCAAAACGCAATTTCACCACGCACGATCCGGACGGGCCGTATCCAGCAGGAATGAAAGCGGCGGCGGATAATGTGAAATCGCACGGGATTTCGCCCGGCATTTGGTTTCTGCCGTTCGCAGGCACAGTCGGCGACCCGTTGTTCGATGGTCACGACGATTGGTTTGTGAAACACGAAAATGGCCAGCCTTACACCGTGAAATGGGGTGGCACGTGTTTGGACATGACCTACGCGCCCGCCCGCGAGCACCTGCGCGACGTCGTGAATCGCATCACGCACGAGTGGGGTTATCAATACATCAAGATCGACGGGCTTTGGACCGGCACGGGCACGCCGCTTGAATACGTGAACACCAGCTACAAAGACGATGGCATCGGTGACGCGGTGTTTCACGATCCGAACAAATCGAACATCGAGGCGTATCGCGATGGCTTGAAGCTCGTGCGCGAAACAGCCGGCAAGGACGTGTTCATCCTCGGTTGCAACGGCCCGCAAAACATGCGCTCGTACGGCGGCGCGTTTGGGTTGGTGGACGGCATGCGCGTGGGGCCGGACAACAAATCGGATTGGAAAAACCTGCTGCGCGGGCCGACGTTTGGATCGCGCCATTATTTTCTCAACGGCCGCGTTTGGTATAACGACCCCGACCCGCTTTACGTGCGCGACAGCATTCCACTCAATCACGCGCAGCTCATTTGTTCCTGGGTGACAATCAGCGGCGACCTGAATACGAGCAGCGAATGGTATCCGGGATTGTCCGCTGAACGACTGGATTTGCTCAAGCGCACGATGCCGAGCCACGGCCTACCCGCGCGGCCTGTGGATTTATTCGACAGCGATTTGCCGAGCGTCTGGCTGCTGACGGATGATCGGCACCCGGTGCGACGGGATGTCATCGGGCTTTTCAATTGGGAAAATAGCGAAAAGGTTTTCACCAACTCGCTCGAAAAGCTGGGGCTGAACAGAAAAACCGATTACGTGGCGTTTGATTATTGGAAGAATGCGTTGGTGCCGACCATCAAGGGCCAGTTGAAAATATCGGTGGCGGGACAATCCTGCTGCGTGCTGGCGGTGCGGCCGGTGGCCAATCATCCGCAATTGCTGAGCACGTCGCGGCACATCACGCAGGGAATTGTGGATGTGCTGGAGGAGAAATGGGACGGAGCATCGAAGACATTGACTGGCCGCAGCAAAATCGTGGGCAGCGATCCGTATGAATTGAGAATTGTCCTGCCGAATAAAAATTGGAGCGCGCAAACAATAAGCGCCTCCGGCGGTGCGGCAGCGTCGTTGAAACAAGAAAACACATTGGTC
Source organism: Verrucomicrobiia bacterium (assembly GCA_035550235.1). Taxonomy (GTDB): domain Bacteria; phylum Verrucomicrobiota; class Verrucomicrobiia; order Limisphaerales; family DASXHY01; genus DASXHY01. Next base: position 2,429 of record DASZPR010000547.1, read on the forward strand.
CGCGCGACGATTCAATCGGCCAACAGCGGCGAGGTGAGTTGGTCAGTGGTGTTTAAATAGTGGCACAGGCGTCTTGCCTGTGTCTCCAGCACTGAAGCGCGTTTTTTCGATTCGCACGGGCGAGAGGCCCGTGCGACTATGTCGCCCATGAACGAGTGGGTGTTAATCACTGGCGCGTCGTTGGGAATCGGCAACGAACTGGCGAAAGTTTTCGCAGCAGAGAAATTCAATCTCGTGCTCGTGGCGCGAAATGAAGCGCGGCTAAAAAAAGTCGCGGATGAATTACGCGCGCAACACGGGATTGAAACAAAAGTTCTCGTCAAAGACCTTTCGCTTCCCAACGCACCGCAGGAAATTTTCGAGGCCCTGCGCGACACGCCCATTTCCGTGCTGGTGAACAACGCCGGTTTTGGCTGGCGCGGTACATTCGCGGAGTGCGATTTGCAACATCAGGCGCTCGAGATGATGCACGTCAACATGGATTCGCTCGTGGCGTTGACGCGGTTATTTGTTCCGCAAATGCTCGCGCGCAGGCAGGGTCGCATTCTGAACGTGGCATCGACGGCGGCCTTTCAACCGGGGCCGTTCGCGAATATTTATTTTGCGACGAAAGCGTTCGTATGGTCGTTCTCAGTGGCGTTATCGGAGGAACTCGAAGGCACGGGCGTGACGGCAACAGCGCTTTGTCCGGGCTCCACGCGCACGGAATTTTTCGAACGCGCCGGTATGGAAAACCTCCGCCGCGACGGCCTCATGATGGATGCCGGCGTGGTGGCGCGCGCGGGCTATCGTGGATTGATGCGCGGCAAACGCGTGGTGATTCCGGGAGCGCTGAACAAATTGACGGCAACTTTGGCGAATGTTGTGCCGACACGACTAGCGACGAAGATTGTGCGGAGAATTAACGGAAAGTAATTGTCCCTATTTATCCGAGACATCCCCCGGTTCGGATCCCGGCGACAGGAACATGATCAAACCTTTCAGCAGACAATACAGGCCGTAGATGCCCGCAATGACCGTGAAGGCCCAAATCTTGAGCGGCACCATGTGAAATTCGACGGCGCAAACAATCCAGAAAACCAACGGCAGGGCCATCAGCGGAAACGAGATGACGATTTTTTTCATCCCACAGCCGCGAACAATCTTCACTCGTTCTGCGAACAATCCGGCGGTGATTTCCGTGGCCTCGGCGGCAGTGATTCCCTGCATCATGAGATACTTCACCACCTCCTCGCGCGGGTCGCCCCACAGCGTTTTCGCGCGCGCTTCGATTTCCACCTGATCCCGGTCAATCGGACGTACGGGAAGCATAGAATTGCGAAAGACGAAGCTATCAAACCAAAAAAATTAAGTCTTGCAAGCAATTTCCGGTGTCACGGCAAACGCGGCTAAATCCCAAGAAATACGGCTCAGCGAGGTATCGATTTCCAACCATAAATTGCTTGGTGAGATTCCGCGGGCGCGTTAGTCTGCGCGCATGGTTCACGTTGGCATTGGCTACGATGTTCATCAACTGGTCGCGGGGCGCAAACTCATCCTCGGCGGGGTGGAAATTCCGCACACGAAAGGTCTCGACGGCCATTCGGATGCGGACGCGCTGATGCACGCGATTTGCGACGCCCTCCTCGGCGCGCTCGGCAAGGAGGACATCGGCCATTTTTTCCCGAACACGGATCCGCGCTGGAAAGGCGCGCCGAGCAAGGTGTTTTTGCAGGAGGCCGCGCGGCAGGTCACGTTCCAGCAGGGAAAGATCGTGAACATCGATGCGACCGTGATCGCGCAGGCGCCGAAGATTTACCCGTTCATTCGCGAAATGAAAATCCGCATTGCGGAAGCGCTCGGAGTCGGCATCGAACAGGTCGGCATCAAAGCGACGACGAACGAACTGATGGGCTTCATCGGTCGCGAGGAAGGCATCGCGGCAATGGCGGTCGCGAGTGTGGATCTGCCGAATGCCCAACTGCCAAGTCCCGCTTAATTATTCCCGCCCATGGCCAAAGCTGAAATCAGTTGGAAACGCGTCACCGAAGACGGACAAAAGCTGCAAGTTTACGCGCAACGCGTGAAGCGCGAATGGAAATTTTTTCATCGCGAAAAACGGTTCGACCAATGGCAACCCGTGGAAGCGCCGTTGGAAGATTGGTTGGAATTACTGGATGCCGTGCAGCGGATGGTGGTGCGCCGGCGATACCAGCCCGATGACGAAGAGGATCTTCGCCAGAAAATTCGGGACCGATTTCCTGAGGCTGAAGTTTGAATTGGCGGCGGTCACCGACCGCCGCTACAGCCATTACTTACGACGGCGGAGATCTTCCGCCAGTTCGGCCCTCATGGATTCCTGGCGCAATTCGTAGTTCGAGCGGATGGATTCGCCGAGCACTTTCATATCCACCGGTTTCTTGAAACAGCAGGCGACGCCGGTTTGCAGACCGCGGCTGCGCACGTATTCGCCATCGAGCGCGCTGACGACGATGATCGGCACTTGCGAGGTCGAGGGTTGCGAGCGGAGAATTTCGCACACCGAAAAACCGTCGAGGTCCGGGAGCATTAAATCGACGAGCACGACATCCGGTAATTCGCGCCGGGCGATGTTCAATGCTTCCATTCCGTCCGCAGCGGTCAATATGTCAAAGCCCTGGTGCTCAAGATTGAACTTCAGCAACTCGGTGAAATCCGATTCGTCGTCCACCACCAATACTCGCGGTTTCATGTCTAAACCCTCGTTTACGCGTGTGACCGCCGCGCGTCGGTTGGGTTAAGAGAATGTCACAAGGGGAGGATGAAATGTGAAACGTAAAACGTGAATGTGGCAAAACGCGCAACAAATATTCACGTTTCACGTATCACGTTTCAAATAATTTGTCTCCTTTCACCACCAGCGTCCATTTATAGGTGAATGATGAACGAGGACATGTCGCTGGTCCGGGAATACGCCGAGACGCAATCGGAACAGTCGTTCGAGGCGCTCGTTTCGCGCCATCTGAACCTCGTCTATTCAGCGGCGGTGCGGCAGGTCGGTGATCCGGATTTGGCCAAGGACGTCACCCAGGCCGTGTTCATCATCCTCGCGCGCAAGGCAAAATCGCTCAGTGAGAAAACCATTTTATCCGGCTGGCTCTATCGAACCACGCGATTTGCTTCCGCCGACGCCCTGAAAATTCAACGCCGCCGCCAAATGCGGGAACAGGAGGCACACATGGACGCCATGACCCAGTCTCATTCAAACGATGCCATCTGGGAGCAACTCGCGCCGGAATTGGATGAGGCGATGGAGCAATTGCACGACCAGGATCGCAACGCCATCGTGCTGCGATTTTTCGAAAACAAAAGTTTGCGGGAGGTGGGAAGCGCGATGGGATTGGAAGAACGGGCGGCCCAAAAACGTGTGGCGCGGGGTTTGGAAAAACTCCGCGCCTTCTTCACCAAACGCGGGTTCACGCTTTCGGCGACGGTCATCGCCGCCGCACTGGCGGCAAATTCCGTGCAGGCGGCGCCATCGGGAATATCCGTCGCCATGACCGCCGCCGCGACCAAGGGAATCGCCATTTCAGCAACAACAACAATGCTCGTGAAAGGAACTATGAAGACAATGATGTGGTTAAAACTTAAATTCGTGGCCAGTGTCAGCGCCATCGTTTTGCTCGCCGGCGGCGCGGCGACCGTGGCCATTTCGCAAACCAGCAATCCGATCGGCCTCTCAGCGCAGGAAATCATCCAGCACTCGCAGGCAGCCTACGCGGCGCTGTCCAGTTACTGCGACGAAGGGACGAGTACCGCAACTGTTGGCGGCAAAGAGGTGGCGCCGCACACGTTTTCCATCAAGCTCGCGCGGCCAAATCTTTACCGGATTGATTGGAGCCAGGACCTTGGTTTTTATGCCCAAACGGGTCTCGTCTGGTCAGCCGGCAGTGGAGATTTTTCGCAAATGAACAGGTCCGAAACTCCCAGAAAGAATTCCAACATGGAAATGGCGTTGAGCAGCGCCACAGGCGTTTCCGGCGGGGCAGCCGCCAGTATTCCGGGAACTTTTTTCAAGATGAAGTGGGGCAACATGCTGGGCGCATCCCTGCAATCGATAACGCGAAAGCCGGATGAAAAAATAGGCGATGTCGATTGTTACGTATTGACCGATGCAAACAACAAGCGCACCCAGACATTGTGGATTGGAAAAGAGGATTTTCTCATCCGGCAGATTGAAAATGATACCAGGGCCGAGGTTCTGAAAGCGGAACTGGAAGCCCAGGCGAAAAAACATCCGGAAATGCACCTGCCAACCACGGCGGGAGGTGACATCAAATCCATCGAAACCCACACGAATATCGTGGTGAACCAGAAATTTTCGGCGGCGGATTTCGCGCCCGAAAAATAATCTGTCTCCTTTCCCAGTCGGCGCACATATCCTCGTAGAATGATAGATGCGCCGGACGCCATCCTCCTCGAACAATTCGCCAAGAATGGTTCCGAGGAGGCTTTTGCTGAAATCGTGCGGCGACACATCGGGCTCGTTCATTCCGTCGCCCTCCGCCAAACGCAAAATACCCAGCACGCCGAGGAAATCACGCAAGCCGTCTTCATTATTCTTTCGCGAAAGGCGTCATCGCTCGGACGCAAAACAATTTTAAGCGGCTGGCTTTACCACACGGCCCGGCTGACCGCGGCGAACTTTCAACGGGCGGAATTCCGCCGCGCCCGCCGCGAACAGGAGGTCTTTATGCAATCCCCCGCCCACGATGAACAGATTGAGTCCGCGTGGCAGGATTTGGAGCCGATGCTTGAAGAGGCCATGGCGCAACTCGGCACCACTGATCGCGATGCCATTGTGCTGCGATTTTTTGAGAACAAAAGTTTACGGGAGTTGGGAACAGCCATGGGCCTGGAAGAACGCGCCGCGCAGAAACGAGTGGCGCGGGGTTTGGAAAAACTCCGCGCTTTCTTCACCAAACGTGGCCTGGTGCTCTCAGGGTCTGTCATTGCCGACGCAGTGTCCGCAAATTCGGTGAAGGCAGCATCGCCAGCGCTGGCAGCGAGCGTCAAAGCAGTCGCGTTCGCCAAGGGCAGTGCAGCGGGTGCTTCCACCTTAACCCTTGTGAAAGGAGCGTTGAAAGTTATGGCTTGGACAAAAGCAAAAACAGTAATCGTCGCCGGAGCAGTCGTATTGCTGGCGGCTGGAGCAGCGACAACAGCAGTAAAAGACCTTCAAGATCGCCGGACTTTCGCCTGGCGGGTTAGCGGAATTACTGATTATGAAAAGACAAATATCAGCCAATGGCCTGCTCAAGTGTGGATTGAACCCGCGAAAAACCCCAAGCACGCCAATCAAGCGTTACGTGACGAGCAAGGCAGATTGATGGGAATCAACACCACGTTTGCATGGCTTTTGGGAAGAACATACGAGAAGAACGAGTGGTGGTTTGTTTTCCCTACCAACCTCATTTATAAGCCCGGGCAATACGGTTTCCCGTCCGGCGACGACTCTGGCTATGATTACCTGGCCAATTTGCCTCAAGGTTCACGCGAAGCCTTGCAACAGGAAATTAACAAAACATTTGGCGTGACCGTGCGGCGTGAAATAATCGAGACGAATGTTCTGGTTCTCAGGGTTGGGAAAGACGGCGCGCATGGATTGACACCTTCAGCAAAGGATTCAAAACGAGTTGAAAAAACTTCTTTTGACACTCTTATTTGGACCAACTATCCGCTGGCAGATACATTGAACATCTTTTTTGAAAATTTTTTCCAGAAGCCCATCGTTGATGAGACCGGCCTGGTTGGGAATTATAACTTTGCCATTCAATGGGACACAGATTGGTGGTTTAATCACCGCAATGACCCTGATGGTCTAAGAGAAAAATTCTCCACCCAACTCGGCCTCGAACTGGTTCCCACCAACATGCCCATCGAAATGCTCGTCGTCGAAAAAGTGGAGCATTAATTCCTGATTCGATCCAAACGTCCAACCCAACAATTCTCCCGCGGTGCAAAGAATTCTTTTCTTTTTCGCCGATTGTTTGCAGCATCATGGCTGAACATGGCGAAGAAGCGTAAGAACGAATCGGAACAACCGGAATTGCCCATCCCCGGCGCAAAAGCGCCGGAAAACGGGAGCCCCAAAGAACCGGCGAAGGGCGAGCCGAAGAAAACGGCGGACGCCAACGGCAACGGCCACCATGAAATCGTGGCGGAAAATGTGCCCACGAACCTCGTCCATCGGCCGTTCAACCCGGGCAAGATCGAGTTGCCGCTGCATCGGCGCGTCAACACCAGCTTCCTCGAATACGCCAGCTATGTCATTCGCGATCGCGCCATTCCGCATCTCGCCGACGGCTTGAAGCCCGTGCAACGGCGCATCATGTGGGCGTTGCACGAGAAGGACGACCGGCGTTTCACCAAGGTGGCCAACATCACCGGTCACACGATGCAATATCATCCGCACGGCAACGCGTCCATTGATGACGCCATTGTCGTGCTGGTGAACAAGCGTTACCTGATTGAGGGCCAGGGAAATTTCGGCAACATTTTCACCGGCGATCCCGCCGCCGCGCCGCGCTATATCGAATGTCGCCTCACGGAACTCGCGCGCACCGAATTATTCAACGACGAAATCACCGAATTTGTCCCCAGCTACGACGGACGCAACAAAGAGCCCGTCACCCTGCCCTGCAAATTGCCGCTGACGCTCATGCTCGGCACGGAAGGCATCGCCGTCGGTTTATCCGCGCGCATTCTGCCGCATAATTTTCCCGAATTGCTCCAGGCGCAAATCGCGATTCTCAAAAAGGAATCGTTCAAGTGCCTGCCGGATTTCCCGACCGGCGGCCTGATGGACGCGCGCGATTACCAGGACGGCAAAGGCAGCGTCAAAGTCCGCGCCAAGCTCAAGGTCAAGGACGAGTCCACCGTCGTCATCAAGGAAATCCCGCCGACAACGACCACTGATTCATTGATCGCCTCCATCGAAGACGCCGCCGGCAAGGGCAAGCTCAAGGTGAAGTCGGTGAATGATTTCACCTCCGAGGAAGTCGAGATCGAAGTCAAATGTCCCGCGGGCGTGGATGCCGAAAAACTCGTGGACGCGCTCTATGCCTTCACCGATTGCGAAGTCAGCATCACCAGCCGCATCGTGGTGATTAAAGACAATCGCCCGGTGGAAATGACGGTAAGCGAAGTCTTGCGCGAGAACACGGCGCAACTCGTCGAAGTGCTCAAGCGCGAACTGGAGCTGAAGCAGAAGAAACTCGAAGACGAACTGCATTTCCGCACGTTGGAACGCATTTTCATCGAGGAACGAATTTACAAAGCGATTGAGAAGTGCAAGACGAACGAGGCGGTGATGGCCGCGGTTCACGAGGGTTTCAAGCCGTTCCGCAAGCAGATGTATCGCGACCTCGTCGATGCGGACGTGGAGAAATTATTGTCCGTTCGCATCCGCCGAATTTCGCTCTTCGACATCAACAAACATCGCGAGGAGACGGACCAGGTCAAAGCGGATTTGGAAGAAACACGCAAGCACCTCAAGAACCTCACCAAATACGTCATCGCGCATCTCGAGGCGTTGCTGGAAAAATACGGCCCGCAATATCCGCGCCTCACCACGAAATCCGCGCGCCACGAGGAAGTAGACGTGAAAGCAGTGGCGTTCAAGGCATTCAAAGTTTCCTACGATCGCGAAAGCGGTTACGTGGGATACAAAGTGAACGGCGAGGAATTCAAAAATGAATGCACTAAATTCGATAAAATTCTCATGGTGTTCAAGGACGGCACTTACAAGGTGACGGACTTGCCCGAGAAAATGTTCGTGGGGCCGGAATTGTTTTATTGCGGCCTGCCCGATCGCGAACGCGTTTTCACCTGCGCCTATACGAATCGCCAGGCGAGTTTCCTGAAGCGATTCAAGTTCGGCGGCACAATTCTCAACAAAGCCTATTCGTGCATCCCGGAAAAATCGCGCATCCTGTATTTCGGACCGGACACGCCCAAGGTGCTTTACATCCGCTACAAACCGGCGCCGCACCAAAAAATTTCCCAGCAGACTTGCGATCCTTCGGAGATCGAAGTGAAAGGGCCGAAGACGCGTGGCCGGCAGATTTCCATCAAGGACATCGGCTCCGTTACCGCCGAGCCCACACGCGGCTGGGACGAAAAAGCGGCGACGACCAAGCTAATGTTTGCTTAGAACATTTTCGAGATTACCCTTCTGA
>DASZPR010000548.1:0-1921 GCA_035550235.1 Verrucomicrobiia bacterium
TTCAACTTGGCGACATCCGTAGGAATCTGCGTTTCACCCTTCCGGGCCTGGCCGAAGTGCGCCACGTCCACGCCGCAGCCGTAAAAATGGCAATTGCCATTCTGCAATTTTTTCGCCTCCCACAACTTTCTTCCCCCCGCAAAAACCACCTCCGCCCCTGCGAGCAACTTCTTTTCGCGCGTTTTGATTTGTGACGGCGCGCAGCGGAACTTGGAGAGCTCGTCCATGCAATCGTAGACCACGCCGATTTCATTCATTTGCCCCAGGAACGCCGGCACCGCCATCGGGTCATAAAACCATTGCAGTGGATTCTCGAATTGGCCGGCGCCCGGCCCGGACACAAATTCCTTCACCAACCGCCGCCGTTCGCGATCCACAAAAGCGCCGTCGGACCAGCGCCATGCCGGAAACTGCAACCGCAATATCGTGACGTTCGGAAAATTCGGCGCCGTCCAAAAGCGCGCCATCGGAGAGGACAACTGCGGATCCGGCGCGAAAGTTTCCACGAACAGAATTTTGTGCCGCGCGCTCAAGCGCGAAAGAAATTGCTGCGGACGCTGCCATACCCAGTCCCAGCAAAGATGACAATGAACGATGATGGGATAATCCGGACGGAACGAGCCAGGGTTCAGTCCCGAAATTCTCGAGGGCGCAGCCGGACGTTTCGCGCGTTTAGAAAGGGATTTGGGAAAAGTGGAGCGTTGGTCATGAGCGAGGTTTCCATTTGTCACAATAAGTTCAGAACCCAAAGGCGCGTAAGACATAGGTAAATTTTTTGGCCGTATTCATATCCGGGAGCTTGCTCCCGCGCGTTACACCAACCTGGAATAACACTCGTCAGTTAAGGGACTTCAGAGGAGGGTCTGTCTCAATGGGGTGATTCCCGCAAACTGGAAAAAGTTTTCCTTAATTAAGAAAAAAGCCTGTCAATATTGATGATTTTAAGCATCGCCTCGTGAGCCCTCCACGGGAAAAAATGACCTGTGTTTTTTCCAGCCTGGACTACACTGTGTGCGTCAGAAATCGAATCAATCGCACCTTATGACTTTGGACGATACGCAAAGAAAAAAAGTGGCCGGCTGGATCGCCGACGGAATGAAGCTTTCGGAAATTCAAAATCGCATCGCTTCGGAACTCGGCGTGCGGATGACCTACATGGACGTGCGCCTGCTCGTCGATGATCTGAAGCTCACGCCGAAAGATGTCGATCCGCCCAAACCTATCGCACCCGTCACTCCTCCCGCCGGAACACCACCGCAGAAATCAGCGAGCGGTCTAAAGTTGGAAGACGCGCCCGCGCCGGAAAATTCTGTCAGCGGCGTTTCTGTTTCCGTGGATCAACTCGCGCGGCCCGGCGCAGTCGTCAGCGGCAAGGTCACATTTAGCGACGGAAAAAAAGCGGATTGGTATATCGACCAAACCGGCCGTTTGGGGCTGGCCCCGCAGGAAGCCGGCTATCGCCCACCTGCCGCCGACGTGCAACAGTTCCAAATCGCGCTCGAAGCCGAGCTCAGCAAGATGGGAATGTAAAACCTACCAATCGGTAGGTTTCTCCTGTATCGGTAGGGCAAAGCTGCCGCTTTGCCCCATAATCCGTTTCGCGCCTTCACCGCGAAAACGAAAAACCCGCGCGAAGGTTCGTAAAGTAAATCACTCCTTCGCGCTCTTCCGCTCACTCACCCTCAGTCCAAATTTCTCCGTCGCATCCGTAAACGACAGCACGCCGTTACGCGCCGTGACCCCGGCAAAAGGGTCCTCGCTAATTAACAAATTGCCATCCAGATCCAGATAATCACATAACTCCGCCAGGTGCGCCCCCGCGCTGATCAGCACACTGGTTTCAACCATGCAACCCAGCATCGTTTTCAATCCAGCCTTTCGCGCTGCTTGCAGGGCCTCAAGCCCACCCGTGAGTCCGCCA
>DASZPR010000549.1:0-3392 GCA_035550235.1 Verrucomicrobiia bacterium
CGGCCTGGCGTGTCTCGAAGCGGGGATGGATCCGCGGGCGACAATCGATAATCCGGGATATATTTACATTGGCCGGAACAGCAAAATCGGGGATTTGGCGAAACCGGGTCTTTACGATTTTCGCAAGGCGATGTCGGAATCGAGCAACACGTATTTCATCACGAACGGTCTTCGATACGCCGGCATTGAAGGCATTGTCAAACTTGGCGAGCGGCTTCATCTCGGCGAACGCATCGGCCTGCGAAATAACCAGGAAACGCCCGGCTCATTCCCCTCGTGGAAACAAATCCATTCCGGTTGGCAGGTGGGTGACACCGCGAACATGTGCATTGGCCAGGGAAGGATTGCAACGACTCCGTTGCAAATGACGGTCATGGCGGCGGCGCTGGCCAATGGCGGCAAGGTGCTTTACCCGCGGTTCGTGGACCGGATTGAGCCGTTCGAGCGATCGAAGGGCCAGGTGCTGGTTTATCCCAAGGGGGTGGTGCGCGATTATTTGGGGGTGAGCCGGCGCAGCCTGGACGTGGTGCGGGACGCGTTGCGTTCGGATGTTGATGAAGGCACGGGGCGTCTTGCCGCGATGCCCAATTTTCCGATCTGCGGCAAAACCGGCACTGCGGAAATCAAAGATGAACACGGCCGGGCCACGGGCAGAACAACCTGGTTCCTGTCGTTCGCGCCGGCGGACAAACCCCGCTACGCAGTGGTGGTCATGGTGGAGAACGGCAGTTTCGGCGGACCGACCTGCGCGCCGGCGGCAAAGAAAATTTACGAAGCGCTCTTGAACGCGGAACAACAACCGGCGCCGAGACCCGATTCAATGGCGAGGAATTGAGATGAAAAAACATCGAACATCGAACACTGAACATCGAACACCGAATGGAGAAAGCGCACGGCGCGAATTCATTCAATGTTCAGCGTTCGGCGTTCAGCGTTCGGTGTTTTCCAAAAGAGATGTTTGACGTCATCAACAACGCACAGCAGCCGCGAGTGGACAAATTACAATTGTCCGCGGTCGCGCTGCTGATGCTTGTCGGCGTGGCGTTCGTCTACAGCGCGACGATGATTGGCGATTCAGCCGCCGCCCTGCCCTTGTACGACCAACTCTGGGTTCGCCAAATCGTCTGGTACGGGCTGGGCATCGCAGTTGCCACAGCCATGTGCTTTGTGGATTACCGTTCACTGTCGCGCTTCTCGTTCATTATTTATTGGATCACGATTCTGCTTTTGCTCGCGGTGCTCATCCACGGCGTGGGTTCGGTCCGTTTCGGAGCGCGGCGATGGATTGATTTGAAAGTGTTCCAATTGCAGCCGAGTGAATTTGCCAAACTCGCTTTCATCCTGGCGCAGGCGCATTTCCTTAGCCGCCCGCCGGAGGAATTGAAGCTGCCTGGCAATTTTTGGAAATCCATTGGGTTGATGATGCTGCCGTTCGTCCTGATCATGAAAGAGCCGGACCTCGGCTCGGCGCTCGTGCTGGTGCCAACGGGACTGGCGATGATGTTCGTGGCGGGGACGCCGCGGCGGTTTTTGTTCAAGCTCTGCGGCGGGGTGGGAATATTGGGCGTGTTATTGGTGGCGGACGTGTTGTTCGCGCCGCCACATTTGCGGGTTCCCATCCAGGAATACCAGCGGCAGCGGCTGCTGGTTTATTTCGGCACGAGTTTTTCCACCGCCGGCGCTTCGGAGGATGAGAAGGCGCAGGCGAGGTATTTGAAGGACCAAAAATCCTACCAGGTGCGGCAGGCGTTGATTGCCGTGGGTGACGGCGGGTTCTGGGGCCGGGGCTGGCGCCAGGGAAAGCAAACCGCACTTCAGTTTTTGCCGCCAGGCGCGGCGCATAATGATTTCATTTTCTCCGTGATTGCCGAGGAGAAAGGATTCGTTGGCTCCCTCGGGGTGCTGACGTTGTACGCGGTGATTCTGTTCACAGGAATCAGAATCGCCGGCCAGGCGCGCGACCGCCTGGGCAGGATGATAGCCGTGGGCGTTGTGACGCTAATCTTCAGCCACGTGTTCATCAATATCGGCATGAACATTCGCATAGTCCCTGTGACGGGCATACCACTGCCGCTGTTATCTTACGGCGGGTCTTCGGTGCTCGGCTCGTTGATCGCCTTGGGCATGCTGCAAAACGTGTATATGTATCGAAAGGTGTATTAATATGAGCGATAGAAATTTTTCCAGGCGCCGTCGCGGCGGAATGAGATTCCGCCCGAGCGGCGGGCTGGGACATGCTTCGCAAAAACCCGATCGTGAGGCGACCGAAGCCCGCGCGGAAGTGGTCGGAGGAACGGCCGTACCTGAAAAGGTTTACGACCGCCGGCACGCGCAGGAAATTGACCGCGCGGAAAATATCGCCGCCGGCCTGCCGCCGGAAGGCGCGCCCAACGAACCGGCCTCCACGATCGAGGAAAAGATGGAGGCGCCGGAACAGGCGCAGCCGACTCCCATGCCGGTCGAAGAGAAGAAGACGTTCCAACCCGTCCCCCTGGTGGAGAAGCCGAAGGGCCTGGTGGATTCCATCCGCATGGCGGCCTCGACCCTCGTGAAAAAGGTTCAACGGCTCATCAAGCCGGAGAAGAAACTTCACAAGGAAGTCATCATCAACGCCGAGACGCTCGAAACGCGCGTGGCGGTGTCGGAAGACGGCAAGTTAGAGGAATTCAACATCGAACGCACCACCGAGGAACGCCTCGTGGGCAGCATCTTCAAAGGCAAGGTCCGCAACCTGCAGGATGATTTAAAGGCCGCGTTCGTGGACATTGGTTTCGAGAAGAATGCGTTCCTGCATTATTGGGACATCGTGCCGAGCAATTTCGACAGCGGCGTGGAAATCGTGGAGCGCGAAGGCCGCCGGCGTGATAAGCCGAAAATCACGCAGAAAGACATCCCGCGCGTTTACCCGCCGGGCAGCGAAATCATCGTGCAGGTGACGAAGGGTCCGATTGGCACCAAAGGTCCGCGTGTGACGACGAACCTGGTGTTGCCGGGACGTTATCTGGTGTTGTTACCGAACTCGGATCAGAGCGGTATTTCCCGCAAGATCGAGAATCAGCAGGAACGGCAGCGGTTGAAAAAAATTCTCCGCGAGCTTCCGATTCCGGACGGCATGGGAGTCATCATGCGCACGGTGGGCGAAGGCCAGCAGAAGCGTTATTTCATCCGCGACTTGTTCCTCTTGCTGGAGGAATGGACGCAGATTCAAAGCCGCATCAAGACGCAGCCACCAGCCACGTGCGTGTTCCAGGAGCCGGATTTGATCGAACGCACGGTGCGCGATTTCCTCACGGAAGACGTGGAGCGCATCGTGGTGGACAACCAGAAGGCGCACGATCGCATGCGCGAGATGATTTCGAAAATTTCGAAACGTTCCGCGAACAAGATCAAGC
>DASZPR010000550.1:0-3078 GCA_035550235.1 Verrucomicrobiia bacterium
AAACTGATGGGTTTCCCGCTGGCTGAGGCGAAGGACGCGCCCAAGGCGGCGGAAGCCAAGGGATGACGATTTGATTCACGTTTCACGCGTGATGTTGAAACGTGAAACGTAAAACGTGAAGAAATAGAGATTTATGGCGAAGAAAGCATGGAAAGAGCGCAATAAGCGCAAGCAGGAGACGGTGAAAAAGTACGCCGCCCTCCGCGCTGAGTTGAAAGCGAAACGCGATTACGCCGGCCTGGCGCAATTGCCGCGTGACGCGAGCCCGACGCGCGTGGTCAACCGCTGTTCGTTCAGCGGACGCCGCCGTGGTTATTGGCGCAAGTTTGGCTGCTCGCGGTTGACGTTCCGCGAAGCCGCGTTGAATGGATTGGTCCCTGGTGTGACGAAGGCGAGCTGGTAATTTTATGATAGACCCGATTTCTGACATGTTGACCCGGATCCGCAATGCGCAGCGCGCGTTGCTCCCGGCGGTGGAGATTCCGCACTCCAAAATGAAGGAGAGCATTGCGCACATCCTGAAGAAGGAAGGCTATATCGCGGAAGTCACGGTGGCCGGCAAGCCATTTAAAACGATCAAGCTTCAGCTCAAGTACCAGGGCAAGAAGAGCGTGATTGAAGGCATCAAGCGCATCAGTCGTCCCGGTTTGCGCCATTATGTCGGCTCGACTGATATCCCGCGCGTGCGCGGCGGTTTGGGCGTGTCGGTGGTGTCGACGCCGGAAGGCGTGATGACGGGCAATACCGCCCGCAAGAAAAATCTCGGCGGAGAATTGCTCTGCTACATTTGGTAAGGAAATTTTGTTATGTCGCGAATTGGAAAACAACCGATAGCCATTCCGCCGAAGGTCAAGGTGGAAGTCAAAGGCCAGAAAGTCTCTGTGGAAGGCCCGAAGGGCAAGCTGCAGTTTGATCTGCCGCGCCACACCAGCCTCAAAGTTGAAGGCGGGAATGTGCTCGTCAGCCGCCAGGGTGACGATGCCCAGGCCAAGGCGTTGCACGGCCTCAGCCGCGCGCTGGTCAATAACATGGTTAAGGGCGTGAGCGAAGGCTTCGTCAAGAAGCTGGAGATCCAGGGCGTCGGTTTCAAAGCCGCGGTCCAGGGCAAGGTTGTGAATATGACCCTGGGCTATTCGCACCCGATCAATTACCCGATTCCGGACCAGGTCAAAGTGGTCGTGGAAGAAAACACGAAAATCACGATTGAAGGACCGGACAAACAGGTCGTCGGCCTGGTGGCTTCCGAACTGCGCTCGTTCTATCCGCCGGAACCTTACAAGGGCAAAGGCGTGCGCTATGTGGGCGAACACGTCCAACGCAAGGAAGGCAAGACTGTTCAGTAACAATTGAATTTGCCCACGGCCAAATCCGTGGGAAACAAAAGAATGAAATCGAAACGACAACTCGCGCAACTCCGCCACTGGCGTGTGCGCAAAAAAGTAAGCGGCACCAAAGAACGTCCGCGCATGGCTGTTTTCTTCTCGAACGAAAACATTCACGTCCAATTCATCGACGACACGGCCGGCAAGACGCTGGCGGCAGCCTCGACCTTGAGCAAAGCCACCCCGGACCGCGAAAAACTCGGCGCCAATGTGACCAGTGCCAAGACCATCGGCGCCCTCGCCGCAAAGACGGCTTTGGACAAAGGCATCAAGGCGGTTGTTTTTGACCGCGGCGGCGCGCGTTTTCACGGCAAGGTCAAAGCATTGGCTGACGCCGCGCGCGAAGCCGGATTGCAATTTTAACAACGAAGAAGAGAGAAGATATTGTGGCTGACGAAAATAACATTGTAGCAGGCGGCGCTCCGGAAGGGCAGCCGGCTCCCGAGCAGCAGCAGCAGCAGCAACCGCAACAACGCGGTGACCGTGGCGGACGCGGTGGCGGCGGTGGTGGTCCTCGTGGCCGTCGTCGTCCGGAACCCGAAGTGAATTACGACGCGCAGAGCGGTGAAGAGCTGGTTGAGAAGGTTGTCTTCATCAACCGTTCCGCGAAGGTCGTGAAAGGCGGACGCCGTTTCAATTTCAGCGCGCTCGTTGTGGTCGGCGATAAGAAAGGCCGCGTGGGCGTGGGTATGGGCAAAGCCGGCGAAGTCGCGGATGCGATTCGCAAGGGTGGCGAATCAGCCCGTGGCAATATGGTCGGCGTGTCCCTGAAGGGCCCGACGATTCCCCACGAAGTCTTTTTTCATTATTGCGGCGCGAAAGTGTTGCTCCGCCCGGCTTCGCCCGGAACGGGCATTATCGCGGGTAAAACGGTCCGCTCGGTGCTGGAATCCGCCGGCATAAAGGACATTCTTACCAAATCGATGGGTTCGAAGAACGCGGCAAACGTAGTGAAGGCGACGCTGAGTGCGTTGTTGAGCCTCCGGTTGCGCGAGGACATTTACAAGAGCCGCGGTCTCTCGATCAAGAAGGTCGAGGCTCCGAAGGCGCCCGAGGCGACTCCGGCAAACAGTTAAGGAAATTTGGATGAATGGATGAATGGATTTTTGGATGAACGGATTTGCGACCATCGCAATCCAACCATCCATACATCCAACAATCCAACAGTCCGTTTAAAAACAGATTTATGCGTTTACATGATTTAAAACCTCGTCCGGGCGCCAAGCACCGTCGCAAGCGGCTCGGCCAGGGCGAATCCAGCGGTCGCGGCAAAACGGCGGGACGCGGTGGCAAGGGCCAGACGGCCCGCTCCGGCAGTTCCATCCGGATCGGTTTCGAAGGCGGCCAGATGCCGCTTATTCGCCGCATTCCGAAGCGCGGTTTCAATAACGCCCGCCATGCCACGGTTTACATCCCGGTGAACCTGGAGTCGCTGAACGTTTTTGAAGACGGCGCGCGTGTTGATTTCGAAGCCTTGCGCAGCGTTGGCCTGGCCAACGGCAAAGGCGCCGGCATCAAGGTCCTCGGCACGGGCGATGTGACCAAAAAGCTTTCCGTGAGCGCCCACGCTTTCAGCGCCTCGGCCAAAAAGAAGATCGAGGCCAAGGGTGGCACTTGCGAAGTGATTTCCGCCAAAAAGGTTGAAACTGCGAAGGCTTAAGTCGCGCCATGTTTCGCAACATCGTCAACACTTTCA
>DASZPR010000551.1:0-2191 GCA_035550235.1 Verrucomicrobiia bacterium
GCATGAAATTCACCGAGGAGTCCCATAAATTCGTGTAGTTATTCGAGCGGCGCAGCAGCCATTCGGCGTCCGCCTTTTTGCCAAGCGCGGTCGCGAGTTGCGCGAGACACCAGTCTTCATAGGCGTATTCGAGTGTCATCGAAGCGCCGTCTTTGTGCATGCCCTTGCCGCCGATGTCCTCCGGCACGTAACCGCGCTCCACGTATTCTTTCATGCCGCCGCCGGAGGCGTTTGTTCCGTGCTCATAGCCGGCGTGATCGCGAATGCCGCCGGGCAACGCATTTTTGCGCAAGCCTTCGTAAGCCCTTTCGATGTCGTAATGCCGAATGCCCTTGTTGTAAGCCGCCGCGAAAAACGGCACCGCCGAATCGCCAATCATCACATAGGTGTAATTGCCTCCCGACGGGCCGCGCGGGATCAACCCGCCGTCGCGATACATATCCACCATGGTGTTGCAAAACGCGTCCATCACGTCCGGATAGGCGAATGACCAAAGAATGTTCAGCGACCATTGGCTGCCCCAGAGCGCGTCAAAATTGTGATGGGGAAACAGCGGCTTGCCATTGGGTCCGCAAGTAACGCGGCGTACGATGGGCTTCCCGCTCGTCAGGTCGCAATAACTGCCATCCACGTCGCTCACGATGTGACGGCCAAGCAACGCGTGCCAGAGGTCGGTGTAGAATTTGATGCGTTGGGCTTCTGTCCCCCCGGCGACTTCGATGCGCCCGAGCCAGTGGTTCCAATCATCGCGCGACTCGCGAACGACTCGATCGAAATCCCAATGCGGCAATTCCGCCTCAAGATTGCTTCGTGCCTCGTCGATGCTTGTGTAGGAAATGGCGATCTTGAGTAATAGCGGCTTCTTCGGCGCGGGTGCAAAGGAAACGTAAACACCTGCGTTCGTGCCGGAAATTTCTGAGAGCACGCCCGGTTGCAGCACATGATCGATCCATCCTCCGAAATCGCTGAACGGCTGGTCAAATTTTGCGACGAAATAGACCGTGAATGGTTTCGGGCGGCGCGAAGTTGGTGCCATCACTGAGTAACCAACCAATTCGGTGTTGCTCACGCGCCGGACTTTGCTCGATGAAATCGGCGCCATAAGCGTGGCGCCGACATCGAAAAGCACGTGGGCGAGTTTGCCTGCGGGAAAGGTATACCGATGAAAACCAACGCGAGTAGTGGAGGTCAATTCAGCCGTGACACCGTAGGTTTTCAACACGACCTTGTGATAACCGGGATGAACGATTTCGTCGTCGTGCGAAAAATCGGAGGCATAGGCATCCATGCCGAGTTGCCCGCGCATCTCTCCAGTGATGGGCAAAACCGGAATGCCATATAATTGCCAGCCATGAACGTGACTGAAACAGCGAATTTTTGTATCGCCGTAAATATAGCCTTTCATCCAATCGTCGCCCGTGCTCGTGTCGGGACTGAGGCTGACCATTCCGAAGGGGCGGCACGCGGATGAAAAATAAAACCACCGCGACTTGTGCGTATCGACGAGTGGATTGACGTAATCAGCGGGGGTGCGTTCGGCGGCATGACCGCGAACAGCGAAGAAAACGAACAAGAGCATCAAACAACATTGCAGAATTCGTAATGTCCTTCCGTGAAAGCAGACATTAAAATTTTGATGATCGGCCGGACGCATCCAACTGCAGCGTACACGGGCTGACGAGTGCGAGAAACCAAAATTAAAACCCGCGCAGGTCGGTGCTGCTTCGTTTGGGCAAACCCGGCGCCGGCGTGCGTTTGAGCACGAGATATTCGATGCCGTTTTTTTCGCAGTATTCGCGCTTGCCGCCTTTGTCGCCATCTTCGTTGACGGCGTAAATGTCGGGCTTCAGGCGCTGAATTTCTGGATCGGCGTCCAGCCAGCCATTGCCGCTCGATACGAGTGCCTGCTTCACATACTTGATGGAACCGACCACGTAGCGGCGCTCGTCTTCCGACAAGAGCGGATGGCCTTCGCCTTTCAGGAGGCGAATGTTTGCGTCGTGCCCGACGATTACATAGAGATCGCCGTAACCGGAAACTTCCTCGCAAAATCGCACGTGGCCGGAGTGAAACCAATCGTAGCAGCCGGTCACTACCACCTTTTTGCGGCCGGCCGCTCCGGGCATCGGCGGAGGTTCGGGAAATCCTTTCAGCTCGTCGCGCTTTATTGCCAGATAGGATATGCCATGCT
>DASZPR010000552.1:0-6762 GCA_035550235.1 Verrucomicrobiia bacterium
CATCTGCCTGGTGAGCTGCACCGCCGGCGTCGAACGCCTGCAAGCCGCGCACCCCGACGTCCCGATTTTCACCGCCGAGATCGATCCCACGCTCAACGAGAAAAGTTACATCGTGCCGGGCTTGGGCGACGCGGGCGACCGGTATTTCGGGACGTAGAAAGGCTGCGCAAAAAATGAAACCCGTGAGATTCAAAGCGGCTGCGCTGTTCACGGTGGGCGGGTTGTTCCTGGCGATCGCCCTGGCGCATGCCGGCGATGAAAAGACACCGCCCGTGACCGTGAAGTGGAACGCAGCGGAGCCGGGCAGCGACATGCTTTCCGTGTCGGTGACCAATCACACCGACAAGCCGATCGTGGTGGATGGGAAAGTCTGGATCGTCAACGTGAAAGAGGGGAGCAAATACGATTTGCACGATTACGTGACGCCCAAATCCAAGGAATTGGCGGATTATACCGCCGGGATGCCGCCGGAATTTCAGGACGGCGTCTTTTCCTGTTTCATGGAGTTCGTGGTCCCGCGCGCAAAATGGGAGAAGGGCGATGTCTGGTACAGCAACGTCCCGATGAACCAGGGCGGCCTGCCGGTCATGGCGCACACGGTCAAGCCCGGTGAGACAACCGTTATACAGTTCCGCGACCCGACCGGGACCTATTTGGGCACGAAGGCAATCATCGGCCTCTCCACCACGCAAGAAGCAATCACGGATTTCCCGGTGACACTCGATCACGGCAAGTGGGTGGAGAAAACTGCGAAGCAATAGGGAAGGGGATCCATGGATGCGGAGCGCCCAATACCGATGGCGGTCTTTGCAGACGCGGGCCGCAGGTATGAATTGCACGCGGACGAGATTTGCCTCTGGAACGGCGACGGGCCGGCTGCCGCGCTGGTGGCTCGCCTTCCACTGGCGCTTTTTCACCCGGAGCCGGAGCGCGAGGAAAAGCAGTTTGTGCCGCAATGGCTGAGGCCGCACACGCCGCTGGGGGTGCTGTTCCATTGGACGACGTTGAAATTGCACCCGGAGCGCCGAAGCGAGCGCGTGACGTTCGTCTCGCGGCGCAAAAAGCGGCTCATCGACTTTGAGCGCACCCCGCGCAACGCCGGGGAACTGGACGCATTCACGGCGCTGTTGGCCGCGCAGATCGCAAAAACGCCGGTGAGCACGGCAACGACACTCACCCCGACTTACGCGCTGCCCCATCCGCCCCCGGCATGGCGGCTCGAGCGCCTCAAATATATGGCGCGGTACGAGTACGGCTTTTGCGCCGGGTTCGGCGACTACCGCATTTACCTGCCTTGGAAAGACCATCCGCGGGCGGCGAAGCCCGGATGGTCTCAGCAGCGCGCGACAGCCTCGGGCGCTGGCTTCACGCTATCGGGCAAGGGACCTGCGCCGTCGGCGGAGCAACTGGAATTGTGGCGGCAAATCGAGGCGCGGCTCGATGCGCTGGTGAAGGAGGTCACCGAAGCGGCCGAGCCCCCGCCGGAGCGCGCGGAGTCGTATCGATCCGGGGAACTGAAACTGCGCTCCTTGGAGCTTGGAAATGACGCGGGCGACACGATGAGATGGAGCTTTTACTCGCCGTTTTGCGACGACATCGCGCTCTGGCCTGATGTGTTGACGAAAGAGTGGAAGGTGGTCGAGACGGAGTGGAACCCGTGAGCTGAAAGCGTGCCGCCGGAAAATTGTAGAGTCCGCTGTCCTCAGCGGAGGCGTTGGACGCTGTAACGTATGCGCGGACGACGCGCCGCTCCTGCGGTGGGGACACCGCACGCTACAATGGGCCATGGACGAAGCTTTGCGGGCATCTTCCCGGCTTGCCCCGAAGCGCGTGGTGAGCGAGAGTGGGATCGCGCGGATGTTTCGCATGTAAAACATCCGGCATCACCCGCCATGAAACTCACCATACCCTCGCGCCTCGCGTGGCTGCTTTGGATCGCCGCGCTCGTTTTGTACGTGGCCGACTGGCTTTATCCCATGAGCGACGGCATCACCCGCTCGCTGGGCATTCTGCTCCTGGCGGTGGTGTGGCTCGGGCTGGCGGCGCTCATGCGGAAACGGCGCGTCGCGCTCGGCGCGTGGGCGTGTATCACATTGTTTATCGCCGCATTCATGGCGCTCCCCGGCAGGAGCGCGCTCAACACCGACGCCATGCGCGCCTCCGACACGGCGGCGCTGCGGCGCTACACCGGCGCCTCCTACGTGTGGGGAGGGGAGAGCCCGAAGGGAATCGATTGCTCGGGACTCATCCGGCGCGGGATGGTCGACGGCATCTTCCTGCGCGGCGTGCGCACGCTCGATCCCGGCCTTGTGCGCTGGTCGATCCGGCTCTGGTGGCACGATTGCACCGCCCGCGACCTCGGCAATGGCGATGGCGGCATGACCTCGCACCTCTTCGACACCCCCAGCATCAACGCCCTCGATTCTTCCAAGCTCCTCCCCGGCGACATCGCCGTGACCGCCAGCGGCATCCACGTGATGGCCTACCTCGGCGGCGACGAGTGGATCGAGGCCGACCCCGGCCCGGGGCGCGTCATCACCGTCACCACGCCCGCGGAGAAAAACGAATGGTTCCGCGGCCCGATGAAAATCATGCGCTGGAATATTTTCCAATAGCGCTGTTTATTGAAGGCAGCCATGCCTCCAGCGCCCCAGCGAACTCCCCGCCGCAAATACCCGCGCCCGCCCTACGTGGCCGCCATTTGCTGGAAGGCCTTCGCCTGGGGCGTCACGGGTTTCATCGCGGCGTGTATCCTCTTGTTTGGCGGCGGTCCCGTGTGGCCGATGGCCGGCTTGGTCGCGTTGCCGCTTTCGCTGGTCGTGAGTTCCCTGTTCATGCTCCGGGGCGCGGGCTGGGCGCGCATGCTTTTTTTCATCACGGGCGTTCTCCTCGTCCCCGGTTTGTATTTCGCCATGCAGATGAGCGGCGTAGACACCACGGCGCTGGCCGCCGGCACCATCACGTGCGCCATATTCGTGGCGGCGTGCAGCGTCATCCTGTGCATGGAGCGCGCGAACTACTTCTTCGCCGGACGCCCCAACTTCCTCAGCAGCGACAGCGACCGGAAATGGGGCGGCGAAAACGACCGGCCCGACGACCGGCACTCGGAGCATCATTTCGATTATTGAGCGATTACTGAGGCATTTTTTTCTTCGCTGAAATCAATGCGAAGCAAAGAAACATCGCGGCCGTGCAGGCGAACGGCATCGTAGAGATGAAATCCCAACGTGCCTCAAGAGCGTCCATCCAAAGCATGGCGGCCGTCAAGATGGCAAAAAGTGTAAATAGCAACCAGCAGAGCCGCGGCGACCTCCAAAACCTCACTGCTCCTATGTTCATGTCTTCATTCCTGCGTTTTTTCAAGCGGCTTGCGACGCCAGATTTCCTTCAAATTCGGCAGGCGGGCAACCAACTGGTCGATGGCGGGCGGAGTGAGTTGGGGCGAGTCCTGAATATCGAGGTCCTTTAGTTGCGGCATCTGCGCAAGTGACTCCAAGCACCTGTCGGTCACATTGGGTGAATAAATTAGGAGGCCTTCAAGCGCGGGGACCAGCCGGAAACAATCAACGCCGGCATCCGTGAGACCTTTGGAAAACGAGTGAATGCGCGCGAGTTCCGGCAGGAATTTCAACCGACGCAGATCGGCGTCGACGAATCGAACGCGCTCATCATCGAGCACGAGCATGAACCATCGCTCTTCCATAGGGTGGGCATCGAGCCAGGCCTGCGCCTTTGCGAGCGGCATTTTGTCGAGGAAATCGGGAACCCTCATGTGTGGCACAAGCGCGGGGCCAAAGAAGTGGACAGCCTCGGCCCGCCCGGCGGAATCTGCCAGGTAACTCACGCGGTATGCCCGCTCGATTTTGCGCGTGCCGAAGAGGCTGGGCATTTCACGGGTCTTGTTCAGCACCCTTTGGCGCGGCACGTCCTGCCGGGGATTGCGGGGCCTGTCCGACGAATATCCCGTCGAATACAGCCTGGCTTTGCGCCGGAGAATCATTGAAGAAGCGTAATCCCGGTCCGCGATGCAGGCAACTTTCAAAGCGTACGTGGCGGATCGCATGAAATTTCCTTGCCAAGCCCCGCCCCCCGCGCGACATAATGCCCGCCCGCGATGGCAATTTTTCTGGTGAGGTGGCTGAGTGGTCGAAAGCAGCGCTTTGCTAATTGTAAAACACTGTTTTTGCTGGAATCTTCACATTTCATCATCAGTCCACAAGGCTCATAAATACAGGGTTCCAGAGCCTTTTCATGTTCGCCTGAATCATCACGAATCAGTGCGGGATTGACCGCAGGCTTGCCTTTAGGCTTACGGCTTTATCAATCGAAACGAATTCAGAAATCGGTTCGTTTCAGGAGACATCGGGGATCCCTCGTGAGAAAGAGACATAAGTTGATACAAGTAAGTTCCTGCTAAATACAGGCGAAGAACTCCGTGAGTTTCGCCGCCTTTAAACTGGAATTCGATGCCAGGACTGCCATTGGCGGATATTTCTTTCTCGGAAACCTCTTTTAAACCGGTGGCATGTAAAAACTGATCACGAGCCTCTTTTAACACCTTGGTAGCGGAGGAGTCCCGAACCACCTTGTCCGGAAGAATCTTTGCTGAGACAGAGAGCGCAATAGTGCCATCTGTAAAGCTGTAGGTGTCTTCGTCATATGTCGGATCGCCCGGCATGGAAAACGCCATCCGCTGCTCCTTATGGACGTACTCTTTCCAAACATCCTTGGCTTGCAGGGTTGCAGTCAGGATGGTGAAAAGAACAAACTTAAAAAAGCATCTGCTCAATGGGATGTTCATCGTGCAAGATTAACGAGCATTTCGCCCGACGCTACCGCCGAAACCACTGCTAAACAAGCGCTATTACGAACACCTTTTGGCATTGCCCCGCCAAACCGGTTCAATTCCTCGTTTCCGAACACGTCCGGAAATCCACGCCGCCGGGTCGCTGTTCATCGTATTTCGGCGGCTCATTGCTTGAATCCTCGAATTTCCTGCCAAGCCCATGGACTTACTTTTTAGGCTTACTATCAACTGGTTTGAGGTCAAGGCCGCGCTCGATATCGTTCAGTGTCGCGGGAGGAGCTGTAACGTAAAGATACTCATGGTCAAATGGATTGGTATCTGCCCAAGCGTGTTCAGGGAGATCAAACCCAGCGCGGCGCAGCGACTCGGTGAGACGCTGGCGTTCGGTGATTTCGTGAGCAATCAGCTTTCCTGAAAGGGCTTGGTAAGCGGTGAAGAATCGCCTTTGTTGAATGGTGGTCAGTTCGGATGCTGACCGCGCGACTAGCAACTGAAAAGCCTGATACCGCCGGGTTTCGTATCGTGTAGCGGGTTCCGCAGGTCGTTTTGTATAGAGGCTCGCGCATCCGGCAACCAAAAGCATGCACAATAAAATGTTAAGAAAAGATTTAATATTCATCTTCAGGTAAACTGTTTCGTTGCGCCTGCGGCTTGGAACCTCATGGTAATTCCGCAAAATGGACCACGGACTTACATTTTGGACTTACCTTTTTTAAACCCTGTCACTGTTGTTTCTGTAAATATTGAATCATTTCATCGAATCCTTGCAATTGGAATTCCAAGTACGGTGACAACCAGCCGATGGTGAATGTGAAGCAAAGTGCAAATGCAACATAAACCAGTCGCTGTGGTCCCCGCCGGGCGCGGGAGTCGAGAAAGAGGGTGGTGAAAATTGCCGCCACGCCAGTCGCATAAAGGTATGGCAGCAATTGACGACCGAACGCCAGCGCGCGCACGAGGGCGGGCGCATCCATCGAAATCAGACGCCATTCCCACACCACCCCAATTACTCCATCAAGAAAGAAAAAGATGACCGTACAATAAAGGCTTGTGAGAAGGGCTTGAACGAATGCACCGAGCCAATCAGACCGTGACGCAGCCCACAACCGCGACTTCCATGCAAGGCCCGCGACCAGCGTCCAAACAAGGACCACCGGCAACAGCAACATATCGGGCTGAAAATGCAAAAGACGGCCATCGCTGAATGCGTCGCCTATTAGTAAATCCATACCGCCCGGCGGCCAGCCCAAGCTATAGCGCGTCCTATTCATTCCCATGTAGTCGTATAAGGGCATGAGAATTATCGGCGCAGCGAGAGACAAATAAAGGAGCCATCGGCGCAGCTGAAAGAGGGCGCGCATAGTGGAGATGCTTATCAGGGAAACCGGCTCATTGCAAGCCACCCCCGCCTTTCTCAATTTGAGGTGGTGGAACCTCTCACGAACACCTTTTGGCATTGCCCAAAAGGTGTATCCAAAAGGCTGGGGGAACAGTTCACTTCGCTTGGCGGCAAGCAAATCAAAATGGATGCCCGAGCGTTTTTTGCCGCTCGTTGAATTTGTCTGCCGCCCATTCCAGCAAGCGCACCCATTGCGTGGGATCGTTGCAGAAAGTCCGCGCAGGACGATGGCACCGATACCGACGTCGCGAACTGGATTGCCGTTTCTCCGCTTTTGCCGGAATGCTTCCTTTGTTTCGCTTGAATATAGCGTGTGCCATCCACTCGAAATGCACGCTGCTATTGCTGCTTTCACCGCGCGTGACAATGGGAACTTGTTATCGCTGAACCTGCCCAAAATCTTCCCACGCACTCAAATCCTGCAATCTCTTTCCCCATGTACAAGCTTGCTGGGGTAGTGCATCACGCCATCGCGGGACCGCACGGCTTCGATGCGGATTCCCGCCTGCAAATGTCTTTCGTCGCCGCTGCCGACGATTCGTGTCAGCAGCGGATG